>NZ_LWGF01000890.1:0-20875 GCF_001635355.1 Oleiphilus sp. HI0125 | reverse complement strand
AATATATATGTTGCGCTAAATTTGCGTTAGGTACGCCTCTAACCATATGTTGAAAGCGTAATTGTTTGCTTTCCTTTTTCTATTTTGAGCTTTTTTTGGAGTGATATGGCTAAGTCTCTAGTCATCGTGGAATCGCCTGCCAAAGCGAAAACGATTAATAAATATCTCGGTTCGGACTTCATCGTTAAGTCAAGTGTCGGACATATTCGAGACCTTCCTACCTCTGGTGGCGCTTCGACATCTACGCCTGCTGAGCGAGCAAAGCAAGCGGCTGCAACACGCAAAATGAGTCCCGATGAAAAAGCTGCATATAAAAAGAAGAAGAGCAAAGATCAACTCATTAATAGAATGGGTGTCAATCCTGAAAAGGATTGGGCAGCACATTACGAAATCCTTCCCGGTAAAGAGAAGGTGGTAAATGAATTAAAGAAGTTGGCTAAGAATGCCGAAACTATCTATCTCGCGACGGATTTGGATAGAGAAGGAGAGGCGATTGCTTGGCACTTAAAAGAAGCGATTGGTGGCGATGAGTCTCGCTATCGACGTGTGGTATTTAATGAGATCACTAAGAAAGCGATTCAAGAAGCGTTTAAGCAGCCAGATGAGTTGGATCAAAGCCGAGTAAATGCTCAGCAAGCGCGCCGCTTTCTAGATCGAGTAGTGGGCTTCATGGTGTCTCCGTTGCTATGGGCTAAGATCGCTCGTGGTTTGTCTGCCGGGCGAGTACAGTCTGTTGCTGTTCAGCTTATTGTTGAGCGTGAGCGTGAGATTCGAGCATTTGTTCCAGAAGAATACTGGGAAGTGTTCGCCGGTTTGAAGGCATCTGGAAAGGGCGATGCACGTTTTCAAGTTTCTAAGTATGCAGATAAGGCATTTAGGCCTGTCTCAGAAGCTGAGACGAATGAACACTTGGCGCGACTAAAGTCTGACGCGTACAACATTACGAGGCGCGAAGATAAGCCCACTAAGTCTCGTCCTAACGCGCCGTTTATTACCTCTACCTTGCAACAAGCAGCAAGTACTCGACTTAGCTTTAGCGTTAAGAAAACGATGATGCTGGCGCAGCGTCTATATGAAGCGGGTTACATCACCTATATGCGTACCGACTCTACGAACTTAAGTGCTGAGGCGGTTGCTAATTGTCGTGATTATATTCAAGACAAATATGGCAACGATTATCTTCCTGAGAAACCACGCTTATACAGCAGTAAAGAAGGTGCGCAAGAAGCTCACGAAGCAATTCGTCCCTCTGATGTAACGGTAAAAGCGACGCATATATCTGGTTTAGAAAAAGATGCTGAGCGCTTGTACGAATTGATCTGGCGAAACTTTGTTGCCTGTCAGATGACGGATGCGCAGTTCTTGAGCTCTTCAGTTGAAGCAAGTGCTGGTGACTATACCCTTCGTACCCGTGGCCGTATTTTGAAGTTTGATGGTTTCCTTAAAGTGATGCCGACAAACAGCAAAAAAGATGACGATGTGATTTTGCCTGACTTCAAAGTAGGTGATGCATTATCTCTAGGCGAACTTGATCCTAAACAGCATTTCACCAAGCCGTCCCCTAGATATTCAGAAGCGGCGCTTGTAAAAGAACTCGAAAAGCGTGGTATTGGTCGACCTTCAACCTATGCTGCGATTATTTCGACCATTCAAGAGCGCGGCTATGTGCGTGTTGAGAATCGCCGGTTCTATGCTGAAAAAATGGGTGACATTGTTACGGATCGCCTCGCAGAATCATTCCCTGATTTGATGGACTACAACTTTACTGCTCAGATGGAAGAGCAGTTGGATGATATTGCGCTTGGTAACAAGGACTGGAAATCCGTTCTTAATCAGTTCTACGGTAACTTCACGGTTCAGCTAGATAAAGCTGAAGCCGCCAACGAAGGTATGCGCAGTAACGATCCGGTTGAAACGGATATCCCTTGTGGAAATTGCGGGCGCAATATGCAAATTCGTACAGCTAGTACCGGTGTGTTTTTGGGTTGCTCTGGTTATTCCTTGCCGCCAAAAGAGCGCTGTAAGAATACAATGAACCTTGTCCCCGGTGACGAAGTCGCGAGCGCAGACGATGATGAAGGCGAGTCTAAGCTACTTCGTCAGAAGCGCCGTTGTAAAATTTGTGGTACTTCCATGGAAAGCTATTTGATTGATGAGAATCGAAAGCTTCACGTGTGCGGGAATAATCCAGATTGCGAAGGTTACGAAGTAGAGGAAGGGAAGTTCCATATTAAGGGCTACGATGGGCCAACACTTGAATGTGATAAGTGTGGTTCGGAGATGCAACTTAAATCAGGCCGTTTCGGCAAATACTTTGGTTGTACCAACGAAGAGTGTAAGAATACACGTAAATTATTGAGAGACGGGAATCCAGCGCCACCTAAGATGGATCCTGTCCCGATGCCAGAGCTTCAATGTCAGAAAGTCGATGATACGTATATCTTGCGCGATGGAGCTGCAGGCTTATTTTTGGCAGCCAGTAAGTTCCCTAAGAACAGAGAGACCCGTCCACCTTTACTTGCGGAGTTGTTGCCGCATAAAAATGAGATAGATCCAAAATATAGTTTCTTGTTTGATGGGCCAGTAGCAGACCCTGATGGACATCCAAGTGTTATTCGCTTTAGTCGCAAGACTAAAGAGCAGTACTTGATGTCTGAAGTCATGGACGGTGAAAAAGCAAAAGCAACGGGTTGGACGGCCTATTACCAAGATGGTAAGTGGGTCGAGACTGCTGCTAAGCCGAAAGCGCCTGCTAAAAAGAAAGCTGCAAAAAAGAAATAGGGTTTAAGTATGGCGTATGCAATTGGCACCCCAGGTCAACCTTGGGGTGAATCCGAAATAGAACAGTGGCGTTCTGCGGTACGCTATTATCGTTCGTATCAAACTGAAGTTGTTGATCATTTGTATCGACTCTCTGATCGCTTTCATATCGATAACTACGGCTCTCTTTCTCACGACCCTATTCGATATTCGTTGTTTGCCGTTAAAACCGCTCAGCCGAATCCTGAGCTTCCCTGGGTGCTTATTACTGGTGGAGTGCATGGTTATGAAACGAGTGGTGTTTTAGGTGCGCTCTCTTTTTTAGTTAATAAGGCAGAGCAATACGAAGAGAAGTTTAATCTAGTCGTTATTCCTTGCGTGAGTCCTTGGGGCTTCGAAACGATCAATCGGTGGAACTATGACACTATTGATCCAAATCGATCCTTCAAAGATGGCGGACTATGTGAGGAGGCTCAATTTACGATGCAATATGTTGCTAAACATGGCATTGAACCAGTGATGCATATTGATTTGCATGAAACGACAGATACTGATGCTACTGAGTTCCGCCCAGCGCTTGCTGCGAAGTTAGGCCAGAAAGAAACGCCAACACATATTCCCGATGGGTTTTATCTTGTTGGAGATAGCGGTAACCCTCAAGATGCCTTTCAGGCGCGTATTATTGCTGCTGTTGAATCGGTGACGCATATTGCACCAAATGATGAAGAAGGCTGCTTGTTAGGCGATAAGGCATCGCAGCACGGTGTAGTGAATTATGACGCTAAACTGCTTGGTCTATGTGCAGGTTTTACATCAGCAAGGTTCACAACGACCACTGAAGTTTATCCTGATAGCGAGAGTGCAACGCGCGAAGAATGTATTGCTGCGCAGGTTGTGGCTGTTGAGGCTGCGTTAGAGTTCGTGTCTGAGCAGATAAATAGCTAACACGAATGATGGCGTATTTCCGCTGGTGCGGGAATACGCTTTCTGCAACATGCGTCTGAGCTTAGATCATGCTTACTTTTGCAATCGCTTTAGTAAACTTGATGTGTCCCAACGATTCCCCCCCATGTCTTGTACGTCAGCATAGAACTGGTCAACAAGAGCCGTAACGGGGAGTTTTGCATGTATTTTTCTACCTTCTTCAAGGCAGATCGCTAAGTCTTTGCGCATCCAATCAATAGCAAACCCATGTTCATATTCGTCAGCAATCATGGTCTTATGACGATTATCCATCTGCCAAGATTGAGCGGCACCTTTAGATATCACGTCGATGACTGACTGAGGGTCGAGTCCTGCTTGTTGTGCAAAGTGAATAGATTCCGATAAGCCTTGAACTAAACCTGCAATAGCGATCTGATTGCACATTTTTGTAAGTTGACCTGCACCAATGTCGCCTAGGCGTTTGCAAGACTTCGCGTAAGTTGCGATGAATTCCTCGGCTTTTTCATAAGCGGCGTCGTCACCTCCACACATAACAGTCAGTTGACCGTTAATCGCACCTTGCTCGCCACCTGAAACGGGCGCGTCTATGAAATCAATACCTAGGTTAAGAGCTTGTTCATGCAATTCGCGGGCGACTTCAGCAGACGCGGTCGTATGGTCGATAACGAGTGTTCCTTTCGGAAGTTCCGCAAGTAAGCCATTCTCTCCAAAGTACATATCTCTCAAATCGTTGTCGTCACCAATACATGTCATTACGCATGCGATATCTCCCGGAATTTGAGTGAAGTCGCTAATGACAGTACCAGAGAATTCATTGGCCCACTCAGAGGCCTTGCTTGATGTGCGGTTGAATACAAATGTTTCGAAGCGTTGAGAAAGATGGCCTGCCATGTGATAGCCCATGACGCCAAGCCCAAGGAACAATACCTTTTGAGACATGTTATTGAGCCCCATCGTTAAGCTGAGAACGAATTTGTTCAATTCGATCGCGATTCACGCCAAAGTCAGAATGCCCAAGTCGGGAAGCAGAACGCACGTGTATACGTTGTTGGTTGTCGTCGAATAAGAACTCTACATCATCTACATAACGCATGATCGCGCTCGTATATTCTGCATAGATGTACTGATCAGTTTTGATGATTAGCTCAGCTGATTCGTCTGAGTTGATCGCTTTTACCAGTGCTTCGTGAGTCGAAGGCTTATTGGTATAGCGAATACTTTCGATAAAGTGGTCTTTATCTTCATCCTTGAGAGAGCTGACGCAGTTTGGTGAGCTCGGACAAACTTGCAACGAGGTTTGCGCTTCTCCAAGTTGTTTCGGACGCGTTCCAGTGCAAGCACTCAAAATAAGCGTTGAGGCAATGAATAGAAGAAAAAGTTTGGTTTGATGAATAGGGTTTTGCACAGTTACTCCCGTTATTGATCGGATAGAATGGGTAGACGAATAGTAAACGCAGAGCCAACACCATAAACGCTATCGACTGAGATGTCGCCTTTGTGTTTTTCGACCACAACTTTGACAAAATTTAGACCGAGACCTGCGCCTTTAGGACCAGATTTTTCGGACACTTGTTGTCTTCTGAAACGCTCAAAAATTCTCGGTAACTCATCCGCCTTTATGCCAAAACCTTGGTCTTCGATTGTGATGACGGCGAGCGTATCTTTTTGTTGCACATCGACGTTAATCGGTTTGCTCTCATCACTATACTTGGTTGCATTACTAAGTAGATTAATCAAGCTTCGCTCAATTAGCTCAGCACTGCCAAATAGCCATATTTCTTCGTCCCCCGAGAGAGTGATGTCGATATTTTTCTGACGTGCAAGCTGGCTGATTGAATCAATGGCGTTCTCGATCGCATTGACCAATTCAAATTCGTAAAAGTCTTCTTCAATCGCTTGTTCAGCGCGAGTGATTTGTAAGAATTGATCTGAAAGGCTAAGTGAACGTTCTGCATGACTCGCTAATTGATCAATGACAGAAGAATCAAATTCAATACGACCAGATCTTAAGCCTTGGAGTAGGGCGAGCTGAGAACTAAGTGGCGAGCGAACATCATGGGAAAGAAAGTCGATCAGTTGGTTTTTTTCACGTTGCTGCTGACGAATTTCAGTGATGTCTGACATGCTAATCATTAAACCGGCATCACTATGTTCGTCCACTAAAAATGGCAGGCAATGAATCATCACATCTCTGTGTCCAATCGATAGATTGAATTGTTTTCCTTTTCCCTCTAACAGGCACGTTGATATTGCTTGATTAAAATCATCGTTGTCGGCTTTGAGAGCGGCAAAAAGCTCGTATATTGGTGTGGAGATAATTTGTTTTTTCTCAGCCTGCAACCATGATAGTGCGCGGCTATTTGCATAGACGATTAATCCGATAGGGTCGGTTACAATGACAGCCCCAGGCATTTCTTCAAAGCCGCGAGAAATAAATGTACGCATGTCTTGCATCGCAGTGATGGCGTCACGTACTTGATGAATACGCTTCGCTATCTGCTCTGATGGTTTTTTGATGATGGCTTCTTGGCCAGATTGCAGCTCCAGCTTATTCAGGAACTCAGTAATAGGGCGTCTAAATCCAGCGCTTGGAATGGCAAGCCCAATACGGTATTTATCATCTCCAATAGTGAGCTTGATCCAACTCGAGCTTTCGTCATGCTGCCATACCCCTTCTTCTAATATGCGGTATGAGCTTAGTTGGTGTGGGTTTAATCCATGAATTACGTTTCCATTGTGCGTAAAGGCATAAGCTTTGGGCTTGATAATCGCGATCAGCGCCAGGAATATTTTCTCAAGGCTATGCTGGCTCAAGCGACGAAAGCTTAGGTCAGGCTCTCTACTTAGTCTTTCTAACTCATTGCTAAAAAAACTATTTAGGTGACGCATTCTTTGCCAGCTCCATAAAGGGTAGGCAATCAATACTCCAAGCACACTGTTTACCGGTGGGAACCATGTTCTATCTAATACTAATAGAGCGTAGCTAAACCCAAATATTCCTGCCGCCAATAACATGGTTGAGGGCATGACGAAAGTTGGACGAATACGTGGAAAAATTAAGATAGGAACAAGAATGAATGCGAATGTTAATAGATATACCCACCGCTCCGAAACGCTACGAATAATCTTTTGATTGATGATTGCAGAGTAGGCGTTCGCGTGAATTTCAACGCCCGACATAGGGCTATTCATATGAGAAAAGGGCGTGGGGATAATATCACCTAAGCCAGCCGCAGTTGCCCCAATAAGAATTGTTTTGTTGCGGAATGTCTCGGCCGGTATCTTATTCGACATCACGTCAACATAACTGTAAGTCGGGTAAGTGCCGCGAGGTCCTGCAAACGGAATAAGGCGGTATTCTGCGTTGACTGCCACATATGGGACACGCGTCTGTTGGCGAATCTCTTGTAAATATTGAACCATGGGATTGGTTTCGACCGCCATGGCCATAGACATCGCAGGCCAGTATGCATCTCCGACACCTGTGTTGAGAAATATTCCGCGAGTCAGACCATCCTCATCGAGCTCTACATGGACGTGCCCTAAGCCAAGTGCGGCGTTGGCTAATTCTGGAATAGGTAGAATTTCTGAAAGCGGCTTGTCATAGGCGAGGGGGTGAACATGTAGAGGTAACAGAACATTTCCTGCATCTTCTATTGCCTCAGCGAGAAGAAAGTCATCCGCTGGGTGTTGCGTGTCATACTCTGAAAACAATACATCAAATACGATGAGTGAGGCTTGATAATATCTCAGCTTATCAACAAGTTGTGCGTGAATAGCTCTTCGCCAAGGCCATTGGCCAATGCTATTAAGACTTTTCTCATCAATCGAAATAATAATGGTATTAGGGTCTGGATCCACCGTTGCTGCATGCGTAAATGCATCATAAGTGAGGAGGTCTAGACGCTTTGCTACGTGGCTATATACAAGCAGCGCGCTCACTAAAATAAGCGCCAAAGTGAGAATGTGCTGCTCGTAAGGATGTGGATCGTTTATAGGCTTGCTTGCCATAGTTCTATTGTATTTATTGAGGAGTAGGCTCTAACAAAATATCTTTATGTGGGCCAAACTCTGAACTAAATATTTCGTCGCCTAAGCCTTTTACACGGGCATAAAAATGCTTGCCTTCTGGTAGCTTGAGGAACGCACGTGTTTTACTAAGCGTTTCTTCTTTTAATAATCTTCTGAACTCTTTATCGTCTGATATTTGTAATACATAGCCTTGGGCGTTGTCTACGGTGTGCCAGAAAATTCCCACTTGGTCGCCAATATAGTTGACGGTCAGAATATTAACGACGTCGAGTTTACCTTGAATAGATACTGCTCTTGCAGCACTAGTAGCTTCTGCTTTTCCAGCGCTTAATGTACGAACTCTCCAGAAATAATTGCCAGCGGCGATAGAGTCTTCAAGGCGGTAACTGGTATTTTCAGACCATTTTGTCGGAAGTTCTAAGCGCTTAAAGTCATCTGTTTTCGACAGCTCAAAGCGGGACAGTGTTTCTGGGTGTTTCACTTCCCATGAGAATTCAGCAGTAAACGCATCAACGATGCTCCCTGGTAGAGGTAAGTCTAGCGTCGCTGCGTCAGGGTCTTGATTTACCTCTTCATCATTTGTCTGAACTTGAGACGCAGATTCGTCATCTTTCGTATCAACACTTGCGCCACTGGCTTTGAAGCTCGCGTTTTTGTCTTCGACATTTAAATCTGCGGGTAAACCTCGCCAATTCAGCGTTTCTTCTGCATTTGAAATGTTGCTTAAATCACTAGAGGCTTTGAAGCGAGGAAGGTTAAATAGATTGATTCTTTCAAGATTTTCTCGGCCAACAATTGTGCGAACACCAACCCCTGACTCGATCATTTGTCTTCCGTGATCATAGAAAAATTCAACTTTGCCTTCGAGAACTTCTAGCGTTGTTCCCATAAGGCTCGATCTTAAACGGAAGTCAGTGCCACGCACTGCCGCAACGACGCTCGGTGTGCTTATTTCGTAACGAGAACCGTTTACCAAAGGACTTACGGTTGTTCGCAAGCCACCTCTGCTTAGGCGCATGCGTGTGTCTACCATCCCTACGTCTTCGTACTTGCTTAATTTGTTGAAGATTAGGTGGGAGTGCGGATCAAGCTTGACGGTGGAATTATCAGCAAATTGAACTGTGATTTTCCCATCCCTCGTTAAAAGTTCATCCCCAACATAGATCTGAGTGTTACTTTTTATCGCATGATAGCGTGTTTCTTGACGGCGTTTGATTAAAGCTAGGCCTTCAGAGCTAATAATTTTCGCTGGACGAGGTTGGTATTTGAGCCACGAGATAGGGACTTTAATAATCGAGCCGACTTGCAGATTTTCAACGTCTTTGAGGCGGTTGTAATGAGAGATAGATGTCCAAGAATACTGACGTTTCAACAAACGCTCAGCCACGTCTTTCAAGGAATCATTTGGTCTTACTGTGTAGTGCCAATCTAGGTTTTGATATCCATCATAACTCTCAGCATTGATACTTGGTGAAATCAAAGTAAGCGCTAACGCAACAAAACTTGCTGCGAATATAAGGGTTAGACGGTGATGAACTGACTGCACAGGACCATTCATAGTATTACACTTTAAGCGTTGAAGCTTTTAGTCTCCCCCGCGCTCAAGGCGATAGCCGTGCTGATAAATAGTCTTAATTCTAAAGCCGTTCTCTGGTTTGATATTAAGTTTTCGGCGCAAACGACTCACGTGCGTATCAACAGTTCGCGTATTAATATTTGAAGAGATGCCCCATACTCGCTCTAGCAAGAAGTCGCGAGACAAAAGTCGGCCAATATTTTGGAACATAAATACCGCGAGGTCGAAGTCTTTATCTGTAAGCGAGACTTCCTCTCCAGATGAGTTGATTGTTCTCTTGCTCAGATTTATGACGTAAGGTCCGATTTCTAGCTCTTCTTGTTCAGCTTGCTCTGTACCTAATCGACGGCTCAGCGCGTTGATTCTTGCCGTCAGCTCACCAATTCGTGCAGGCTTTACCAAATAGTCGTCAGCACCCGCATCAAGCGCTGTAATGATATCGGCTTCACTGTCGCGCTGAGTTAGGAATAATACCGGGACGCGCCAATTCATTTCGGCACGAACTTGTCGTAATACTTCTGTACCTTCAATGTCAGGAAGTTGCCAGTCCAAAATTAAAAGATCGTAGCTATTATGAAGAACCGAATACACAAAGGATTTTCCAGTTTCAAAATGCTCACAGTCGTGACCATTTTCTTTGAGTTGCGCAACGAGTGTTTCGGCTTGTGACAACTCATCTTCTAGTAATGCGATTCTCATTCATAACCCCACTTTGGACTTACTTAAACTGTTCTTTGATTAAATAGCAAAGCGAGAAACTTGCCATGCCACTAATATTTTCTTATTTATCAGCGTAAGTGTAGTTGCTTTTTGAAATTTTCCGACCCTGATTTGTATCAGGATTTTACAAAGCATTGGATTAATAGCATCTAGACTAACTAGTGACGGATTTATGCCCTAATTTAAGTTGTTTAATGTGGCATTGATCACACTGCCGCATTACTATGCATGCGCATTGTATAAATAGATACTCTTAGAGCATTGGAATAGGTGATGACCCGAGAAAAGAAGTTAAAAACAAGTTTGGCGGAAGCGTTCAATATTGACTATATGCTATTGGAAAACGAAAGCCATATGCATTCGGTGCCAGAAAATTCTGAAACCCATTTTAAACTTGTCTTGGTATCAGATGACTTTGATGGGAAACGAAAAGTGGCTCGTCATCAAGCGGTGTATTCAGCAGTGAATACCGAAATGCAAAGTGGTCTTCACGCTTTGGCATTGCATCTGTACACCAATACAGAGTGGGCTGAACTTGATAATAAGCAATTAGCCTCCCCAAACTGCATGGGCGGTTCAAAAAAAGGATGATTTTATGAGCCAGTTTTTCCAGATCCACCCGGACAACCCGCAAGCAAGACTTATCCGACAGGCTGTCGACATCGTAAGGTCGGGTGGCATCATCGCTTATCCTACAGATTCTGCTTACGCATTAGGGTGTGAAATCGGAAACAAAGCTGGCGCAGATAAAATTAGAGCTATTAGGCAACTGACAGACAAGCATAACTTCACTTTAGTTTGTCGTGACCTGAGTGATATATCTGTCTATGCGAAAGTTGGTAATAGTGAGTACAGACAAATTAAAGCGCATACACCAGGGCCGTATACGTTTATTCTTCGGGCAACTAGTGAAGTGCCGAGACGTTTAATGCACCCAAAGCGTCGACAAATTGGATTGCGTATTCCTGACAATAAGATTGCATTAGATTTGTTAGAAGAACTTGGGACTCCGTTGATGAGTACAAGTTTGATTCTGCCTGGTGAAGAATATCCCTTTACCGATCCTTATGAGATTCGTCAGACTCTAGAGCATCAATTAGATCTTGTGATTGATGGTGGCTATTGCGGTCTCGAGCCTAGTTCGGTGATTGATCTATCTGATGATCAACCTATGGTTCTGCGCAAAGGTGCCGGAGATACCCTCGCGTTTGAATAAGATTAGGCTTCGCTCGCACTTTTGAATTCGGTTTGAGATAACAGGCTTTGGTAGCGTAAGGTAATATCTTTTAATTGGTTGAATTCATTTTTCTCACTGAGCAGGCTTTGAAATACTTTGTTTGTTTGGCCGTATGCTTGCGTTAACTTATTGACATTGCTCGCATATTCCAAGGTCGGGTTTTGTTTGCTGACGGCGGTGTATGCTGATACAAAATGGTGGTCTTGGCTTAACTCAAACCCGATTCGTTCTAATTGACTTTGAACGACAGGACCTTGTACTGCAAGTTTTCCATTCGCAAGTTTCTCGATTTTTAACTGAGTGTTAGGAGCGAGACCATACTCTGAAAGCTTATTCTTGATGACTTCGTTGAGGTAAGCGCGTTGCTCACCGATCTCCTTTGTTAAGTTTTTAACCTGCACATCTTTTCGTTTCTTTTGCTCAGCGATCTGTTCTAGCCCTTGTATGCTGGAAGTGTTCGGGATTTCCGATTCGGCGGAGCTTTCCGCAATTGGCTGAGGAGTATTTGATGAAGTAGATGAGAATGTTTTAAAGGCATTCTTTAGCTGGGTGCCTAGCTCTAACATTGTGTCTCGTGGTGAAATTTGGTTCATGCTCTTGTTTACTCATCACTCAAAAGGGGAACGAATTTGCCGATTTTTTGGCAGACCCTTGATCAATAGATTTAGAGCAAACTTAATACCAAAATATGAATATGATGGGATAAACAGAATTGTTGAATGAACCTTTAGCAGAGGCGGGTGCCTCTGCTGGGGGGGATTAGTGCTGTTCTTGCTCGGAATATAATTTTTCAGCCCATGCTAGAAACCCTATGCACGCTGTAAGTAAGAGAGTTCCTAAGCCGTATCCTTCACTGGTTCGTTCAGTGATGCAATACATTAAAAACATAAATAGATCGAGAGTAATTAAACCGAATAGTGCTCCGGTGACATATTCCCCTTGTTCTTTGTACCAAGTCGCGAATTGTTCGCCCATTTTCATGACTCCAAAATTATTGTTATTACGAAGGCCGCTGTTGGGCAACCTTTAAAGGAGCGTTCGACTACTAACTGAGTGCGCATTGTTTCAGTATAAGTAAGCCAAAACCCTAAATACAAGTCAGATTCGTACAAATTATGATCTGTTTTTCAGTAAAGTATGAATGCACTCGGGAACAAAAAGTAACCAAACGAAAATTGCGGGCTGCGATTCGCTCTTCTATATACATGGTCGACCTTAGAGATATGTCCTGCTTTTGGAGGTGTTCATGTTTAAAGGAATTCATCGACTACTTAAATGGATGTTACGCGGAGATAATTATGGTGTGATGGCACCAAACATTTTTACGCCGTACGAAATTAAGCTCTCTTGTGCTTTGTTGGTATTAGCGGGGACGCTGATTTGGGCTCTTGCACGCAATGGTACTGAAGAGGGTATATTTGGCGTCGCGCTCATTGCCGGATTGGCATTTTACTTGTCCTATGTGAAGTATTATCGCGCATACAAACCGGCCATGGATCGCTGGGGAATTCGCGAACTATGCAATCCAAATCATCCGCGCCAGGAGTATCGGGTTGCTGCGCGTGATCTACAAATCTCGCCAGACGAGGTGAAGTTTATTGCGATGCAACATGGCGTGAAAGTGGTGTGTAATAATTCTCCAGCTAATCCAAATGTTCAGATATACGAACTTCAAAGAAATTATGAGCATCGATTATATGCCGAGAAGTGGAAAGCTCAGTTAAACAAAAAGAGCTAACTTATTTGATGTGCGCCATAATACTTCTTAATCGAAAGATTGTTTTGTGCGCACCGTTCTTGATAGCAATCAGTGACTCCCTATAATACAGACACATTCTTCCTATTGTTTGTATTAGTATGATCCGACGTCACAGACGGTCTCAACAAGAAGCCGATTTAGATATCACGGCGTTCATGAACTTGATGATCGTTCTTGTTCCCATCTTGCTTATAAATCTTATTTTCTCGCACACTGCGATCATAGAGCTAAACTTCCCTAGTGCAGATCAGGTGCAAGACATTGATGCCGAGCAGCTTTCTTTCCAAGTGCTGATCTTGCCAACAGCTATTGAGCTAAAAGAGGGCGCAAATACTCTTATCAAGCGCATAGAAAATACAGATCAGAACTTGCCGAATCTTTCGGAACTAAGCTTGGCGATGCAAGAGCTGAAAAGACGTGTTCCTGATAAGCGAGATATAACATTACTCGCTCAGCCTGATTCATCCTACCAAACAATTATTAACGTCATGGATGCTGTTAGGGCATATCCTACAGTGATATCGGGTAATGTGGTTAATGCTGAGTTGTTCCCGGATATTGGCATTGCTGATGCCCCAGAAGTTGGAGGGAACTAATCGTTTTGAAGCAATCGGTCAAAGCAAAGCGTATAGCGCGGCATAAACGCAGAGCAGCTAATTCGGGCGGAAAGTTGAATCTTGTTTCTCTGATGGATATTTTTACCATTTTGGTTTTCTTCTTGATGATCAATTCTAGTTCTGACATTCAGGTGTTGAATCAGGACGGAAAAATAGATCTTCCTGTATCTTTGGCTGAAACCTTACCAGAGGAAACACTAGTTATTACCGTCAGTGTGTCGGATATTATCATTGGCGGGCGGACTATCATTTCTAGAGATGACTTCAGTGCATTTGCTGGAGATGTGGAACCCTCTGTATCCGAAGAGCTTAAGTATCAATTGAGCCGTTCAGACGGAGTGAATATTCAAGAGCCGGCAGTCACTATTATGGCTGATAAAGACTTGCCTTACGCATTTCTGAAAAAACTGATGGCAACCTGTGTAGATACAGGCTACACAGCGGTGGCCTTAGCTGTTAATCGCAAGGGGGACGGAAAACAAGCGGGGTAATTTGTTGACTTCAGGCTCTAGGGTTCTATGAAAGGGAGCCAATCAGAGCTTGCTGGCGTGGTCGAGAGTGAAACGCTCCATTGCTCATCGCTTGGATTAAAGTAATATCCATACACCGGCGCACCTTCTTCAAAGGTTTTGGTTGCCCAGATCATGCCAAAGCGTTCGTTAATGATAGCTGCATCAATCACTTTAGCTATTTCGTATTCTAATTCTAAAGCGCCTTTTAATTCTCCCTGCCCGGTGCTCTCCATAGCGTCATATTTATAAATGCTCGCACTTCGCAAAATGCCGCCGGCGGTATTGCTAGAGTGCAGCAGATGCATTTCAGTTGTATCGGTTAGGTAGTTTTTGATCGGTAGCCATGCACTGTCGTGGATTTCAGGTGAGGCAGTACCACTTGATTGTGTTCGAGCTATTCGTTGGTCTACCATCGAATCTAGCTGGCGGTAATCAAAAATATCTTGATTATCGAACGTCTGTAACGACTCGGTTTGACCTACGATATTGGTCAAACCGCCACTTCCCGTATTGATAAGAAGAAAAGACACTTTACTTGCGTTGGTCTCAAGTAATAGTGCATCAGCATCAGATTTAACTAGCGCTCTCTCCTCAACGTTCGCTAGTGTGCGAATAAGAGTGACAGTTCCATCCGTCGCAATTTGCTTAAGATCATTTCCATCTAGCACTAAAATTGTTTCATTGCTTAAGATATTAAGTTTTGAAATGTCTGCGTCGGCCGGATTTGTCCACGTATAAATTGGGTTTGCTAATGCATTAATACGAGCACTGTCTTGTATCTTGTCAAACATAATGGACTGGCTAAGTCGTACCAACTTGTCACCATGTAAGATGACAAAATCATCACTGCCGTTTGGGTAAGGATTTAGAACTTGAAAATCCGCGTTCAGCGATATGTTATTGGTGCTCGTATGCTCCCAAAGTTGGAAGGTGTTTGTGTTGTCTGAATCAATTGGTTGTTGCAGGTCGTAAGCGAGCGTTGATGGTGATGTTAAAACTGAATCGCTCTCGCTGTAGTTTAAAAGTGCATAGCTATTATTTGATATGTCAGCGATTAAGTCGCTTTGCAAAAATAGACTTTCAGACACCGTTTCGCGTTTCGCTTCATACAGTGAATATGAGATGTTTTGCAGTTCAAATGCTATTTTTGTCGCGTCCGGGTCTGAACTATCGGGGTCTGGGACTTCGACTTCTACAGGCTGTTGAACAGTGTATTGATCACTTTCTGTGGGTAAAATGTCGAAGCGAAAATAATTCATTTGCCCTAGGTCTGAACAGTCGACATCGGCTGTAGACGCTAAAATTTTGAACTCTTGTTTTGGTTCAAACTGATCTTGTAATATTGCGTCACTGTCAAGTATATGACTAGCTTCGATCTGACAAAATATTTGATCTCCAATCGCATTTGTGTTGGCGGCAAGATCAAATATTACTTGTTCTCGTCTTGAGGTTAAATCGAGCATATATAGTTTGCCCGCATTTCCTGGGTCCAAATAGATTATAAATTCTGGAATCGTACCTCGATCGTCTGGGAAATTTTCATTTTCGCGATCAGCAGATAAGTCGGTATCTAAGATGGTTAGTTGAGTTTTATTGCTAATTAATCGAGTAAGTAGCGGGACTGTTCTTGGATTAGGGAGCAGAGGATTTGTGACTTCTATAACTGTTAAGTCATTCGAGTCAATATTAAAAGCCTCTACTGGTTCCACGTAGTCTGGTGTTATGGTTGTGTCTATGGTGTCTGAGTCACTTATTAGTCCGGGTTCACCACAGCCAGCTAGGCTGAACGATATTGCAGCCAGTAATAAAAGTTTATTAAAGGCGAATAAATAATTAGATCGAATCATAAGTTAATGGATGTCTTATTTTTTTGCTCGGTGACGGTCGCGAAATTTAAAGTGATAGGGTTACCGGTTGTAACGGCTTTGACCAAGCTTAATGTTTGGATTCTATTTTCTTCCTCATCTTTAGTTTGCTTGGGTTCAAAGAAATAGCCTTCAGTTCCTAAGCGAGTATTAACTTGGAAACCACCAAAATCATTGTTTAGAGAGAAGTTGGCGCCATAAATCTTATTTGATACGGAGCTTACATCCCCTTTGATCTGACCAAGAATCGCGTCTGTTGTAGAGATGACGCGATCTTCATCATCTTCATCCAGTTCTTCAAAGTTGAAAATGCCGTCTACTTGACTCCCATCATATTTTGCAACGTATGGGTTAATGAGGTATTCGTCTGCACCGTCGCTGTCAGAAACAAATATTAAAATATCTCCAGTGCCTATAGGATTGTTTAAAAAACCGAGTTTTGCGTTCTCAATCTTTCTGACTAAGCGCGAAGCATTTATTTCTGCTGTGGTCCAAGATTGAGAAGTAACTATTTCTGAGAGTATGTTGCTTGGTGCCAGGGCGTTGATAAGTATGCGAGATTTATTTGTGACAAGATTTATATCTCGTGCGTTATTAATTGCTACGATTGGTGAGGTTTGAGTATCTATAGGATAAATATGAAGGGAATGCAGGAATGAAAATTCTTTAGAGATGATTAGATCACCAGAATCTAAAATAGCGAAATCAAAGTCTTTAAGCCCTATTTCTTTGTCGTAAACTTTTTCATTGCTGCCTGAGGAAAATGAATATCGGTACAAAGAATCATCGGCTTCATAAGCAATATAGGAGCCATTTATTGCATGATTGGGCTCCGAACTCTGCTTTAAATTATCGAATGTTGAGCGAGCAAGTGATAAATATGCTTGAATTGCGTTTTCGCTCGCGACTATGTCGTCAGAGTTCAGTAGAGAATTCAGTGTTGAAACACTTATTTCATGAAGTGTTGTGTAGCTAGTTTGCAAGACTTGGCTATTGTCATAGTCTTTTTGGTTTCTAAAAATTACTAGTCTGTTGCTGCTAGCACTTATTATATACGGTGGAGGCGTTTCTTCGGCGATTACTGGTTTATTCTCAGATTTATATTCAAACGGGAAATCGAACAACGTACGCCCATCCCAAACTCTACCGCTCAATGCTTCTGTTTCAGCGTTGTGTGACACCCATATAGAGCGACCTGTTTGCGAGTCCCCACTATCGTCGTTGTAGCGAAAATTTGGATCGAATAAAAATGCTCCGAAGACTTCTGAACTGCTAACACCAAAGCTCTGATTGACGATATTGACGCGAGATAAATCAAAATCGATATATTGATATCGATTTGTAGCAAATGAGCAGTTAGCGCCATTCTTGAGCGCTACATATACGGCTGTATCATCAATCGTTTTAAGGTAGTAATCACTATTTGAGTCAAATACAGAGAATGCAGGGCGTTTGGCAGCGAATACGCCGCACACGTCATCGATAAATTCTTTAAGGTCGTATGAACGACGGTTTGCTGTTTTCGAATAATTAAGCAACTTAATCATTTTTCCGTCAACGTAGGCTGCGAATTCGTAGCCAGGAGCATCTTCGTCAGTATCGAGCACCACGATGGAGTTTGATTCTGCATTGAATGTGGCTAGTTCGTTGATGCGACCACTTTCGGGATTGAATTGGAATGCTTTACCGACATCTTGACCTGATTCATTTTCTGTACTGAAAAATACATTGATGCTCTGCACTTCGTCTTCCTCGCTAGCGACGGGTGGAGTTTCACTACACGCATTCAGTGTGAGAAAGGCAACTAAACAAATGATCAGATGAGTGCTTCGCAGTACGCTAAAACTCATGGGCACAACATTCCTTTGAGAAAAGTAATTTAACCAAGCTATTATATAGAGCTAGGATTTTGAAGCGAAATCAAAGGCAAACGATTGGGATAAGGGTCACACAAGTAACGTGGTCTTAGCCCAATAGTTGCTTAAGATAATGTTTGGCATCGCTTTTACCTTGTTCGAAAGTAGAGTGGACCTTCTTTGGTGATGTGTAATCCCAGCTTTCTACCTCTACTTTTTGAAGAGGGCAGAGATATGTGATTTTTTCTGTATTCGGTAGGTCTTTATAGGGACGCGACAGTAATACAAGAGTTTTGCTTTGATTCATATCGACGCCATGAACCGGCACGTTATCCACCATCCCACCATCAAGAACGCGTGTATTATTGTGTCGCATAATTGGTGTGAAAGGCGGAGTGCATGAGGAGCTAAGAATAAGGTCGGCGAGCTCGTCAACAGTTTTTGCCTGATTGGCGACAACAAATCGAGAACGAAACCCTAACTTTCTACCCCATTGGGGATGAACTCTGTGGTGAATCTTTTTTTCAAGCTGGTAGCTAGCAAGGCCAACTAGAACCGCAGAACGAGGGCCAAGCCAGGCAGGTAGCTCGGCTAAGAGTACTTTGTTTTTCGTGGCGTTTTGAAGTGTAACGAGGCTTGGCTTATCTAAGGCTTTATGGATGATCTTTCGGTATAACTCTGAGTGCGGATGTATGTTTTTTCCTTGAAGCGCGTGTGACCAATATCTATTTTTACTATTTTGTGCTTGCACTTCCATTGTCGCATTGAGTGTTTCGTCAATTCTATTAGCCAGAATGGCACAAGATATCGCTGAGCCGGCACTAACAGAAGCAATCTTTGTCGGGGCGAGATCGATGTGTTTTGCAAGCTCTTGCCATAGCCCTGCTTGCCAGAAACATCTGTTTCCCCCTCCAGCAAAAACAATATTTTGAAACATCTTTGTCCTATTTCAATGAATGTTAAGCTAGCGTGCTCGTAGTGTGTTTTTGCCTCTACACAAGGTAAGCCAGTCACTCATGGTGTTGTTGATAAATTTGTCTTTATGATGAATGAGATAAAGTGATCGAAGAAAGTCGCGTTCGGGGACACTTAATTCAATTAGTGTGCCCCGATTAAAGGCGTCTTGCAACGTGATGCGCGAAAGGCAGCCCAAGCCTATATTGCATTCAACGGCCCGTTTAATGGCTTCGGTATGCTCCAGTTCCATGGATATCTTTAGTGAGCTTAGTAAACCATGCATGGCATGATCGAAGGCCTGGCGAGTTCCTGACCCGCTTTCTCTCAGTACCCAGTTTGAATTCAATAGTTCATCATCATTTAGAGATTTACGTTTTGCTAAAGGGTGTGAAGGCGAACAAAACACAACCAGTTCGTCAGTCAACCAAGTTTCTACGATCAAACTATTATTGTTGATTTCACCTTCGATAAGTCCGATGTCCAATTCATAATTTAGAACACGATCCGCGATTTCGGTTGTATTCGCGACATTGAGAGTAACGCTTGCATCAGGATGTGATTGTTTAAATTCGGAGATCATATTCACTGCTAGATAATTGCCGATGGTTAGCGTTGCTCCAATATTCAGTGAAACATCACTTACATGCTGGGCGAATGATGACTCTAGAATTTGAGCACGTTCTAGTAAGTTATTTGTTTCTTGTTGGAGAGCTTTACCCAAAGCATTTAGTTGTAAGGATTTTCCAATTCGATCAAATAGTTTTACGTCGAACTGGTGCTCCAGGTTTTTTAACGATTCACTGACGGCAGACTGAGACATCGCTAAATGTTCTGAAGCTACGCTGACATTTTCATAGTGTGCTATCGCGACAAATACTTCGAGTTGTTTCAATGTAAAACGCATATCGCTAAATCCGAATAAACTTATTTATATATCCTGTTTTACAGATATGTTAGTGGCTTTTAAACTTCTCATCAAGATTTACGAAAGTGCGGAGAAGATTATGGGTTTCATGACCGAAAAAGTTACAAGCGTTAAACATTGGAACGATACCTTGTTTAGTTTTAAAACGAGTCGTGATCCGTCGTTTCGTTTTAAAAATGGGCATTTCATAATGATTGGCTTGCCACATGAGGGGAAGCCTCTAATGCGCGCTTATAGTATTGCGAGTGCGAACTATGAAGAAGAGCTCGAGTTTTTCAGTATTAAAGTTCCTGATGGGCCTCTTACATCTAAGCTTCAAAAAATCAAAGAAGGAGATGAGATTCTTCTTAGCAGAAAACCAACTGGTACTTTGATTCTCGATAATCTCTTGCCCGGGAAAAACCTATATTTAATTAGCACAGGTACTGGGTTAGCTCCGTTTATGAGCATCATCCGTGACCCTGAAACCTACGCTGCGTATGATAATGTGATTCTAACGCATGGTACGCGGTTTGTTTCTGAATTGGCTTATCAAGATGAAATTCTCAACGACTTGCCAAACAACGAGTACTTTGGCGACGAGGTCAAAGAGAAACTAATCTATTACCCAACAGTTACTCGCGATGAATTCAAAACTCAAGGAAGAATTACCGATGCGATGCGTAACGGAAAATTAGCCTCAGATATCGGTTTGCCACCCTTAGATCTTGAAAATGATCGTTTCATGATTTGTGGTAGCCCAAGCATGTTAAAAGAGACATGTGAAATCCTTGATGAGATGGGGTTTGAGGAAGCTAAGCAGGGTAGTTTAGGACACTACGTTATTGAACGAGCGTTTGTAGAGAGTTAGTTTTCACTAAACAAAAAAGGCGTGCTCAGCACGCCTTTTTTGTTTGTACTCATTAGTTGAATTCAACAATTTCGGCTCCAACTACGTATCCCTCTGGTCCGTTTGGAGCGCATCGAATGACGCGCAAAGTCGCTGTTAGATCTGCTGTTTGTTCGGTGCCAGATTTGATCGTGGTGCGAAAAATAGCATCTTTATCAAGTGGTTCTTTCAGCCTAAACATCAGACCAGCTCCACTTAAGTTTAAGCACATAGCTGGGTACGTTT
>NZ_LWGF01000889.1:0-1868 GCF_001635355.1 Oleiphilus sp. HI0125 | reverse complement strand
TCCCATCGACGAAACACCTGCTCATCTTGGTGGAATTGAAGCTGGCGACTTGATCATTGAACTAGACGACAAGCCAGTCAAAGGCATGAGCCTCAGCCAAGCTGTTGAAAAGATGCGTGGCGAAATCGGCACAAAAATCAAAATTAAATTAGTACGTTCGGGCACGCGAGAGCCTATCGAAATGACGCTAACGCGCGCTGAAATCAAGACGCCAAGTGTTCGTTCTCTCATTCTTGATGAAAAATATGGCTACTTGCGCATTGCGCAATTCCAAGCCAATTCAGGCGATCAATTCGCAAATCGTCTCGAGAAACTCAAAGAAGAAAATCCTGAGCTAAGCGGCCTAATCATCGACCTTCGAAACAACCCCGGTGGTGTATTGCAGGCGGCGGTAAAAATTGCTGATGAGCTATTAGAAGAAGGCCTTATTGTCTATACAAAGGGTCGCTCTGAAATTGCGGACCTTAGCTTTAGTGCCACCGAAGGGGATGCACTAAATGGACTACCTATTATCGTGCTGATTGATACCGGTTCAGCATCTGCTTCAGAAATTTTAGCTGGCGCGCTCCAAGATCATAAACGTGCAGTGATCATGGGAACTCAAAGCTTCGGTAAAGGCTCTGTTCAAAATGTACTGCAGTTAGACGAAGATCATGCATTAAAACTAACAACAGCTCGCTACTTCACGCCAAACGGAAGATCTATCCAAGCACAAGGCATCGTGCCAGACATTGTCGTAAATCGCGCCAAATTAGGCGATGAGCAAAAGCCTGACTTCTACCGTGAAGCCGACTTAGAAGGCCACTTGAGCAACGGTAACGATTCCGATAACGCTGGAACTCAAGATGAAGAAAACGGTGATGATAGCAATATGAAAGAACGTCTCGAAAAAGACTTCCAGTTACAAGAAGCACTCAGTCTGTTGAAAGCCATTGATATCCTAAAAATAGATATCTAAATTCGAGTTACCGCTAATAAAAGCCCAAGCTCCGCTTGGGCTTTGTTATGAAGATATGCTTAACACTCTCAGACAAATCTCATTCATCGTACTAGGACTAAGTCTCAGCCTCCTTGCGCAAGCCGAATCTGTCCCTCAAGCAACTATTGCAATTGTCATCGACGATCTAGGTCATCACCTTAAACGCGGTAAAACGCTCACGGATCTTCCCTACCCGCTCACGCTCGCATTTTTACCACACCGTCAGTATACGAAGACTTTAGCTATTCGCGGCTACAGCCAAGGCAAAGAGATCATGCTGCACGCGCCGATGGAGAACACTCGAAAGTTTTCTCTCGGACGAGGCGGATTAACTGCCAATATGGATAAGACCTTGACGCAAACCACGCTTAACTCAAGTCTTGAAAGTATTCCTTATATCAAAGGCATGAATAATCATACTGGTAGCGCTCTCACTACTAACAAGCAATCTATGTCATGGGTCATGGAGTCCTTAGCTCAGCACCCTTATTATTTTTTGGATAGTAAAACCTCTGCGGATTCGGTCGCGGCGAAAACGGCAATCGAATTTGGTATCCCAACGCTAGTGCGTGACGTGTTCTTAGACCACGAGCAAACACCGCAATACGTAGCAAGCCAGTTTGAGAAATTAATAAAGATTGCAAAGCGTAAAGGAGCTGCCATTGCGATTGGCCACCCTTACCCTGTCACGATCACCTACTTAAAATCGGCACTCCCAAGATTGGGGGAACAAGGAATATCCATCGCCACAGTCAGCGGTTTATGGCAGATACAGCATCCAAACAAGGCCATGTTCCCAAGTGAAAAACCTACAAAAAATACCCAGTTAGCGTTTTCTGGAGACTTCTAAAGCCTCGACTATACTTAGCTCCACTTAAAAACCACGTTC
>NZ_LWGF01000888.1:0-824 GCF_001635355.1 Oleiphilus sp. HI0125 | reverse complement strand
AAGAAAGTCGTCTTCCATAAATAATGAAGACACATTTTCATGAAAACGATTACTCGCGATTGAGAATAACTGCATTTGTCCGTCTGGAGCTTTAACGCGCACCATTGCTAACTCTGGCAACAATGAAGCGGCTATACCGCTAACTTTCTCTAATCGCTGCAGAGGATCATTCATTTCTGGGAACTGGTCCAAATAGGCTTTTGGTAATGCCGATACTCGACGATTCTCAGCACGCGTATAATCATAGATTCTGTCGAGCAACTCGTTCTTCGGATCATTCGAACCATATTCAATAGCATTGTGCGGTAACTTCATTTTATGCAGAACGTTTAGATAGTCTTCTACCTTTTCTTCCGCACTTTGATACCAACTTAAGAATTCTTTCTCCGCGACATCATCAGGTAATAGCATCAAGAAATTGCTTTCGCCTTCCATGCGTAAAAAGTCCATATACAAACGCGTATTTAACTGGTGTCCTAGGTTGCCATAGACGTCAAAACCAGCCACCAGCAAGTAGTGAATGCGCTCTAACAAACTATACGAAATTACCCAAGCTGTTTTCGGCTTATCACCATGCAAACCATTTACGACCGTCGCATTATCGAAGTGCCGAAATATAGTGAGTGCTGCATTTGAGTTATGCGCTTCACTCCCATCGATATCGCTTGTCAGACTTTTGCCACTCCAGAGCATATCGAGTGACAACTCAGCAACACCATCAGAAAAACTGTTGATGTAGTCAATTTTGTCATTCAGATGCTTCTCTTGGAGCGCAGCGTATTTCGTCCATATTTTAAATGGTGAGGCTGTGCTTTGATCTTCAG
>NZ_LWGF01000887.1:0-947 GCF_001635355.1 Oleiphilus sp. HI0125 | reverse complement strand
TTGCAGCTTGCTCAACCCCCACACCACCAGCAAGTACGATCACGTCAGCAACACTCGCATTGGCAGCCTGCGCTATTGGTTCAAGCACTGAAAGAACACGTTGCAAGCGCTCTGGCTCGTTACCCGCCCAACTAGCCATTGGTTCAAGACGAATACGCGCACCATTTGCACCACCTCGGAAGTCAGAGCCGCGGAATGTACGTGCACTATCCCATGCGGTGGTAACTAGGTCTGACACACTCAAACCACTTTCAGCAATTTTTACTTTCACAGCAGCTACATCAAAATCGCTATTTCCTGCAGGTGTTGGGTCTTGCCAAATCAAATCTTCCACAGGAACTTCAGGACCAATGTAACGCCTTTTAGGCCCCATATCGCGGTGCGTTAACTTGAACCAAGCACGCGCAAATACTTCTGAAAAATACTCAGGGTCATTGTAAAAACGCTCTGAGATTTTGCGGTACTCTGGGTCTACTTTCATAGCCATATCGGCATCGGTCATCACAACACGGGTTGGATCAGCTTGATCATCAATCGCAGCAGGGCGATGCTCATCTTTCAAGTCGACCGGCTCCCACTGCCATGCACCAGCTGGGCTCTTCTTAAGTTCCCACTCGTAGTTCAATAGCAAGTCAAAGTAACCGTTATCCCACTGCGTTGGGTTTGTGGTCCATGCACCTTCAACACCACTTGTTACCGTATCGCGGCCTGTTCCTGCTTTGGTCTTATTCATCCAACCAAAACCTTGGTTTTCGATTTCAGCACCTTCTGGTTCTGGGCCAAGCTCACCTGCATCGCCGTTACCGTGTGCTTTACCAACGGTGTGGCCACCAGCTGTGAGCGCGACTGTCTCTTCGTCATCCATCGCCATGCGTTTGAAGGTATCGCGCACATCTCGCGCTGTTTTAAGCGGATCAGGGTTACCATCGACACCTTCTGGATTTACA
>NZ_LWGF01000886.1:0-985 GCF_001635355.1 Oleiphilus sp. HI0125 | reverse complement strand
TGGGCGTTAGTCGTTCAGATTACGATGATCAACGCTACAGAGAACGTTTGCTTGCTTTTATTGAGCAAGAAACTGAGATTGATCACTCAGTCGTTATCGAGTTTTTGGAGCGGGTTTATTATCACGCAATGGACCCCGCAAGCGAGAGTGCTTATCCATCTCTTAAGCAAAGGCTCAGTCATCTCGCTACTGAGCATAATACTTCGAACAATGTTCTTTATTACCTGGCGACACCTCCTAGCTTATTTCAGGTGATTCCTGAACATCTTTCGCAACATGGAATGACGCAGGCAGAATCTGGCTATAAACGCTTGGTAGTCGAAAAGCCAATAGGATACGACTTGCGTTCAGCAGAAGAATTAGATGCCTCGTTACATCATTATTTTGATGAAGAGCAGATCTATCGCATTGATCATTACCTAGGAAAAGAAACCGTACAAAACTTACTAGTGTTTCGTTTTGCGAATGGCATGTTTGAACCTCTCTGGGGGCGCCATTATGTGGAATACGTCGAAATAACTGGAGCAGAATCTCTTGGTGTGGAGGGACGCGGCGGATATTACGAAAATGCAGGCGCTTTACGAGATATGTTCCAAAATCATTTGCTGCAGGTATTGGCAATGGTTGCTATGGAGCCGCCGATGGCGATTAATGGCGATGCTGTGCGTGATGAAGTGGCTAAGTTGTTGCAAAGTTTGCATCCATTAAGTTCTGACGATTTGGAGAATAATTTGGTCTTAGGACAATATACCGAATCGAAAGTCCGAGGAAATGCGCTGTTGGGATACCGACAAGAAGAAGGCGTTGCTCAAGATTCTCGCACCGAAACCTTCGTTGCTTTAAAGTTGCATATCAATAATTCCCGTTGGAATGGCGTGCCATTTTTTATTCGATCAGGTAAACGTTTGCCAACTCGTGTAACAGAGGTAGTGATTCATTTCAAACCTAGCCCTCACCCTGTGTTCACGGATAAAGCCCCCAAAAA
>NZ_LWGF01000885.1:0-1362 GCF_001635355.1 Oleiphilus sp. HI0125 | reverse complement strand
CTTAGGCGAGTCTCTTCGCGAAACTGAATCAAAGTTAGACAAGGTAACAGCCAGCTTTGATGAGAAAGAAGCGAGCTTTGCTAGAGAAATCGCTCGGTTCGAAGAGCAAAAAGAAGCACTTAAACTTCAATTCAAAGAGTTGTCGGCTGAGATTTTGGCAACAAACTCGAAGGCCTTACAAGAAGCCAATCAACAGAGTCTTT
This sequence comes from Oleiphilus sp. HI0125, assembly GCF_001635355.1. Lineage (NCBI taxonomy): Bacteria > Pseudomonadati > Pseudomonadota > Gammaproteobacteria > Oceanospirillales > Oleiphilaceae > Oleiphilus > Oleiphilus sp. HI0125. The sequence continues at coordinate 1,159 of NZ_LWGF01000885.1, read as the reverse complement.
CGGCGACAATCAACCCTTTCAAAGATTCGATCGATGCTTTTAAGAAAACAGTTCATGACAATCATCGACATGAAAATGAACAGCGCGCAGCATTGCGACAAGAGCTAGAAACGCTAAAAGAACTAAATTTAAAAATTACGACCGAAGCGCATGAGCTGTCAACGGCGTTGCGTGGGCAGAAAAAACTGCAAGGAAATTGGGGTGAGTTAGTACTTGAAAACGTACTAGAGCGTTCCGGTCTAGAACTCGGTAAGGATTATCAACGCGAGGTGTCATTCAACACAGAAGAAGGTCGTTTAAGACCAGACGCTGTGGTTTACCTTCCTCAAGGCAAACATTTAATTGTGGATGCCAAGGTGTCTTTGAATGCCTACACGCGTTATGTGAATTCTGAAGATGAGTCTGAACGCGCAATTGCTTTGAATGAGCATGTGGGGGCGATGCGCGATCGTATCAAAGAACTCGCGGATAAAGACTATTACAAGTTGCCGGGTATGAACTCTCCCGAGATCGTATTTATGTTTGTACCCATCGAGTCAGCGTTTGTTGAGGCGCTTAAAGCGGATGAACAGTTATTCCAAGAAGCGATCGCGAACAATGTATTAGTTGCCACACCGACAACCTTATTGACCAGTTTGAATATCGTGCGTCAGTTGTGGCGCTATGAAGATCAGAATAAACATACTGCAGAGCTCGCGAAAAAAGCCGACGGTGTTTTTAAGAAACTAAACGGCTTCTTGGTGAGCTTTGAAGGTGTAAAGAAAGGTCTAGATCGCGCGCAAGAATCTTATGCCAAGGCAGAAGGGCAACTTCTGAGTGGTAAAGGTAATTTAGTGAAGCAAGTTGGCGACTTTAAGAAATTAGCGCCAGCGATTAAAGCTGAATTGCCAGAGTACTTCTCTGACAAGGCTGACTTAGAAATCGACTTTGTACCTAGCGATGAACAGATTGAAGAGGCTTCCGCTAAACAGGGTTCTTTATCTATTGAATTAGATAGCTAATGGTAGGGATGATTGCCAAGATGACGCGGTGCTTCATAGCGTTAAGCCTCTCATTACTGATTTTAAGTGGGTGTGTTCACTCACCAAAAAAACAAGAGCAGGGGTTTCGGTTTAATTCTGTAGAGGTGTTTAATCAAACGCGTAGCGATATTTTTAAT
>NZ_LWGF01000884.1:0-1045 GCF_001635355.1 Oleiphilus sp. HI0125 | reverse complement strand
CAATGCTTTGAGCGTGACATAAATTCGGAATAAAACTGTTCGTTAGCGTCACGTCTTTTTGAGGCGCAGTGGCTTTGTTATTCATGATATACTTCGGCGCTTTACTGGGCCGCCAGAGAATTCCTGCGGCAGCAATGATTTTAGTGTAGATGGGTAATCCAGCATGAGCAATGATTCAAATGCCACCAACCAGTCTTGGGGTGGTCGTTTTAACGAGCCAACAGACGCATTTGTCGCGGAATTCACCGCTTCGGTTCAGTTTGATCAACGTATGTACTTTCACGATATTCAAGGCTCGATTGCACATGCGACCATGCTTGCAAAAGTGGGTGTGTTGAGTGAGCAAGAACGTGATCAAATCATTCAAGGTTTGAGCGAAGTGCGCGCAGATATTGAAGCAGGCGAGTTTGAATGGTCGGTTGCGCTTGAAGATGTGCACATGAATATTGAAGCGAAGCTTACCGAGAAAATTGGTATTACAGGCAAGAAGCTTCATACAGGCCGTTCACGTAATGACCAGGTTGCGACAGATATTCGTTTGTATTTGCGCGATGAAATCGACTTTATTGCAAGTGAAATTACCCGTCTTCAACAGGGTATTGTTGGCTTGGCACAGCGTGAAGCTGAAACGATTATGCCAGGCTTTACGCATCTTCAAACTGCACAACCGGTTACGTTCGGGCATCACGTTATGGCCTGGAACGAAATGTTGCAACGCGATTATGAACGTTTGATGGACTGCCGTAAGCGTGTCAACATCATGCCGCTTGGTGCCGCGGCTTTGGCTGGCACAAGTTACCCTATCGATCGCGCTCTAACTGCTGAATTGCTTGGTTTTGAGCGTCCGAGCTATAACTCTCTTGATTCCGTGAGCGACCGTGATTTTGCGATTGAGTTTTGTTCATTTGCGAGCCTCTTGTTAATGCATTTGTCGCGCGCTTCCGAAGAACTCATTTTATGGGCCTCTGCGCAGTTTGACTTTATTGATTTGCCTGATCGTTTTTGCACGGGCTCTTCAATCATGCCGCAGAAGAAGAATCCAGAT
>NZ_LWGF01000883.1:0-1374 GCF_001635355.1 Oleiphilus sp. HI0125 | reverse complement strand
GCCAGTCCGTGAACCGTTCATTAACTTTCTTGTTGAAGTAATTTGGCCAAGCGGTCGTTTATTGCGTGAATACGCTTTGTTGATCGATCCGCCAGTTTTCGCAGAAGACAAACCTGTCGTTGCTAGCCCTGCAGCCTCTCAACAAGCAAAACCGCAAGTTTCTGCACCTGCATCCGTTGAAAAAGGAGATAACTTGGCAGTGCGTTCTAGCGTGAAACCGAAAGCCGGTGCCTTGGCTGGTAACGAGACGTACGGGCCAACTAAATCAACAGATACGCTTTGGGATATCGCGACAGGCATTCGTCCAGATCGGAATGTTAGTCCGCAACAAGTGATGCTTGCGATTCAGGATTTGAATCCTGACGCTTTTATTGATGGAAATATCAATAAGATGAAAGCGGGCCAAATTCTGCGCTTGCCAACGCGCGATCAAATGACATCGCGTAGTGCTTATCAGGCGATCAATTCGGTTATTGAGCAAAATGCTGCTCTAAGAAAGCCAAAGACCAAGACTCCGACTTCTTCCTCTAAACCTTCAACTCAATCATCTCCGAAAACACAAAAGCCTGCGGCGAATCAGGATCAACTTAAGCTAGTTGTTCCAGATAAAGATTCAAAAGCATCTGATTCAGCGGGTTCAGATCCTCAAGGTTCAAACGCTACTGGTGTGTCTCAGGGTGAAATGAATATTGCTCTGGAGCAGCTCGATAAAGCGAATCTCGAGAACGAAGAGTTAAGCGGTAAGGTTGATGCGCTTGAAGAGCAACTTGAGACCCTTCAGCGCATACTTACGCTAAAAAATGATCAGCTAGCGAGCTTGCAGTCGCAAATGCGTGCAAGTGAATTAGACGCTGCGCAGGCTGAGGTTGATGGTGAGCAGGGTGCTTCTCAAGAATCAGTTGAAGAAACCGCAGAAGTTGCTGAAGTCATTGTTGAGCAAGTAAAAGAAACGGTAGTTCTAGATGAAGATGGCTCAGTGATCGCTGAGCAAGTTGAGGTGACTGAAGTCGTTGCAGAGATTCAAGTAGAAGAAGTAAAACCTGCGGAAGCTGCGCCTGCTGAAGCTCCAGCACCAGTTAACTTTCAAGAAGATTTGCTGAACAAGCTTATGACTAACCCTCTATACCAAGCAGGTGTGGCGGGTATCTTGATTCTTCTATTGATTGCGTTGTGGTTGATTTCCAAGTCGCGTGCGAAGCAAGAATCTGATGACTATGAAGAAGAATATGAGCCGGTTGAATCTGATGAGCCTACTGAACTTGAATCGGCTGATGAAGAGTTAGAAGAACCTGCTGCAGTTGTCAAAGAAGAAGCGGAAGAAGAGTCTGTAGAGGAAGATGCGCCTGCTTCACCAGAAGAGGACGTAATTGCAGA
>NZ_LWGF01000882.1:0-1151 GCF_001635355.1 Oleiphilus sp. HI0125 | reverse complement strand
AATTGGCAGTCTTTGGCTGGCGATATGAAAGTCTGGTTAGAGCAGTATTAAATTCACAATCACAGGCCGCTATGTATTGGCGGTAATCGTAGCAAAAGTGTAGAATACGCGCCTTTTTACGATTGCCCTCAAGGACTGTGAATGCTTGAAGTAAATCCTATTGTTCAGAAGATTAAAGAAATGCTCGAGCGTGTTGTAACGCTTAGGGGGTATCTTTGACTTCGATACCAAAAATGAGCGCTTAGTTGAAGTTACGCGCGAGCTAGAAGATCCTGCTGTCTGGGACAATCCCGAAAATGCGCAAGCGCTTGGTAAAGAGCGTTCAAGTCTCGAAGCTGTTGTCACTACCATCGAAGATTTAGAAAGCGGATTGAATGACTGCCAAGACCTATTAGATATGGCGGTTGAAGAGCAAGACGAGGACGCTGTGAACGACGTTCAAAGTGAAATCGAAAGCTTAGAAGAAAAGCTAGCTACTCTTGAGTTCCGTCGTATGTTCTCTGGCGAAATGGATCCCAATAACGCGTACTTAGATATTCAATCTGGTTCGGGCGGTACTGAAGCACAAGATTGGGCATCGATGATTATGCGCATGTATTTGCGTTGGGGTGAGCAAAAAGGGTTTAAAACTGAGTTAGTTGAAGTGTCTGATGGAGAGGTCGCAGGTATTAAAAGTGCGACCATTCAATTCACAGGTGAATATGCTTTCGGCTGGCTCAGAACAGAAACAGGTGTGCATCGCCTAGTTCGTAAATCACCTTTTGATTCGGGAAATCGTCGCCATACTTCATTTGCTTCTGTGTTCGTCTCCCCAGAGATTGATGACAATGTCGACATTGAAATTAACCCAGCAGATTTGCGTATCGATACATATCGATCAAGTGGTGCGGGTGGTCAGCACGTCAACACGACGGATTCAGCGATTCGTATCACGCACGAACCTTCGGGTATTGTTGTTCAGTGTCAAAATCAGCGTTCACAGCATCAGAACAAAGACAAGGCCATGCAACAGTTGCGTGCCAAACTCTATGAACTTGAGATGATGAAGCGTAGTGAAGCAGCACAAGCCTTAGAAGAGAGCAAATCGGATATCGGCTGGGGAAGCCAAATCCGTTCTTATGTACTAGATTCTTCTCGTATTAAAGATTTAC
>NZ_LWGF01000881.1:0-2051 GCF_001635355.1 Oleiphilus sp. HI0125 | reverse complement strand
AAAAGTTGCGGTTGCTGAAGACCGTTATCTTGGTGGTACTTGTGTCAACGTCGGTTGTGTGCCTAAAAAACTATTCGTATATGCGTCGCATGTCATGGAGGAGTTGGAAGACGGTGAGGGATTTGGATGGTCAAATTCCGGTGACTTGAATTTCGATTGGCCGACCTTGTGTGAAAACAAGAACAAAGAGATTGGTCGTTTGAACGGCATCTATCAGAACCTGCTAGAGAATAGCGGAGCTAAGATTATAAACGGCTCGGCTAAGCTCGTTGGGCCGAATATCGTTCAAGTCGGTGACCAGCAATATACCAGCGAACGAATTGTGGTCGCGACGGGTGGTTGGCCTCGCAAGCTGAACATCCCAGGTAATGAACACATCATCACCTCGAATGAATTCTTTTATCTAGATACATTACCCAAGTCTGCAGTTGTTCAGGGCGGTGGTTATATCGCGATAGAGCTCGCAGGTATTTTAAACGGACTCGGTGTTGACACCACAGTGGTATTCCGAGGAGAGAAACTACTGCGAGGTTTTGATGAAGAAATTCGTGATTTTGTCGCCGAGCAAGTTCAAAACAAAGGTATCAAGCTGATATCTCATACGAATATCGATAGCGTCACGCATTGCGATGACTCGTATCAAGTATACCTGTCTGACCACGAGGTCTTGCAGACCGATTTGGTTCTTACAGCATTGGGGCGTGTGCCTAAAGTTGACGGTTTGGGGTTGGAAGACTTAGGCGTAGAACTCAAACCAAACGGAGCAGTGTGCGTAAATGATGACTTCCAAACGTCGGTTCCGAGTGTATACGCAATTGGTGACGTGATTGACCGTGTTCAATTGACGCCGGTCGCTTTAGCTGAGGGTATGTATCTTTCAAAACTGTTTTTTGCTGATAAAAAACCATCTTCAGTTGATTATGAAAATATTCCTACAGCGGTATTTTGCCAACCAAATATCGGTACGGTTGGCTTAACAGAAGAGCAAGCACGAGAATCATTTAATGTAGACGTATATGCTTCAAGCTTTAAACCAATGAAGCATACAATGAGTGGTCGAAATGAACGCAGTATGATGAAACTCATTGTAGATAAAGACACGGATAAAGTGTTGGGAGCTCATATGGTAGGTCCTGATTCTGGTGAAATTATTCAAGGTATCGCAATTGCCATCAAGGCTGGAGCTACCAAATCTGTATTCGATAGTACGATCGGCATTCACCCGACAGCCGCAGAAGAGTTTGTGACAATGCGTCAAGCGCGTTAGACCAAGTCGCATAAGTACAACAAATGCCTTAGCGAGTATCATAAAAGCTTGTATACTCGCGCTTTAATTTTTTGCTTAGGAGTTAGTTTTGAGTTCGGTTGAATTACAACAGCGTGTGTTAAGCGGTATGCGCCCAACGGGTAAATTACACATGGGGCATTATCACGGTGTTTTAAAAAACTGGGTTGAGTTGCAGCATGATTACGAATGTTTTTTCTTTGTAGCTGACTGGCATGCACTCACAACGCATTACGAAGCGCCTTATGACATTGAGCAAAGCGTCTGGGATATGGTGATTGATTGGTTAGCTGCGGGGATTAACCCTGGCAACGCAACTATGTTTATTCAATCTCACGTGCCTGAGCACGCCGAGCTTCACTTACTTTTATCTATGATGACCCCGCTTGGTTGGTTAGAGCGAGTGCCAAGCTATAAGGATCAACAAGAGAAACTTAAAGAGCGTGATCTCGCAACATATGGCTTTTTGGGTTATCCCTTACTTCAAAGCGCCGACATCCTTGTGTACCGTGCCGGTCTTGTTCCGGTAGGTGCAGATCAGGTTGCGCACGTTGAATTAACGCGCGAGGTAGCTCGACGTTTCAACCACCTGTATGGCAAAGATCCAGGTTTTGAAGAGCAAGCAGAAGCAGCCATCAAAAAAATGGGCAAGAAGGCATCTAAGCTATATCGAACGCTTCAAAAACGTTTCCAAGAACAAGGTGATGACGAGGCATTAGAGACAGCACGCGCGCTAATTCGAGATCAGCAAAATATTACGATTAGT
>NZ_LWGF01000880.1:0-1322 GCF_001635355.1 Oleiphilus sp. HI0125 | reverse complement strand
GCGCAATGCTTGGCCTGATCGGGGAAGAGTAAGCCAAGAGCGAAGATCTGCTCGTTCAGAAATAATGCTGTAGATGTTCGCGACAAAAAGACCTAGCGCGCCGCCACTGTCTGCCGATTGTTTCTGTAGCTCATGTTTCGCGAAACCCCTCAGTACCTGACGTACGATGAGGCTAGGGAGCTGTTCTTTCAGATTTTTTACAGCGAGAGTTCCGTAGTCAGTCAGCGGGAATGTTTCGCCATAATCTACAAATTGGTCATCTCTTATCGATAGCGGAGTAGGGCGTGACCATGACTCTGTATTGGCGTAGAACGGAAACGCTACGCTAATGATTCCGCCATCGTAAAAATTAGGGATACTCAGAGCAAATTCAGTTCTTTCTGGAATAAAGCCTTGTTCATACAAAATAACGATAGAGCCTTCGTTGTCCTTGGGTGAATTGGTTTCGCCAGAACTTGATCCTCCGAGTTGGGCAGATACACGTCTAATATCTGCCTGAATAGACTGAGAGTTTGGCACGATCTCTAAAGCGAGCTTGTAATCAATTAATGCATTGTTGTACTCGCCAATGGCTTCCCAAAATGCGGCTGATGTGTAGTAGGTATACGGGCTCAAAAAGGAGCTTTTTACTGATCCCGCGATTTCATCTAACCCCGAGAACTTTTGGCTGATACTCGCGATATCTATGTTGTTTTGTTGGGCTTCTGAATGCGCTTTAGCAATCTCATCTTCATAGCGTTCGCTCAATACACGTTGTTCGAGCGCGACTTTACGAAACTCGACACTGGCACCCTCAATGTCATTTTGAGCCCAGTAATTTAGCGCTTGTTGATGATGAATGAATATCCTCTCATATCCAGCACCGCTGTATGGAATTGCGTTTTCATTTGTCAGTAAGGAGCCGCTCTTTGCGCCAACATCACTTAGTCGAACTGTAGCTTGTAAATCTTGTTTTTCGAAAGCGTTTATCACCTGATTCGCGTTATTTTTACTTCGCTCAAATTGCTCACTGAGCTGTGCAACGCGAGAGCTTTCCATCATGTAAAGCATGGCATCAGCGGTGTCTTTTTTACTCTCTAAGTTTTTGAGTACGGATTCTGATTCAGCGTTATTACCGAGCGCCGATTTCGCAGACTGTACTTGGCTTGGGTAGGGCGTGAACAAAGAGGTTGATGCGCAGCCAGTGAGCGCAATGAAAAAAATACTGACGAGCCAGATTTTCGCTCCAGTAAATGAAGGTGTCGAGGTGGTGTTGGCGCTTATATTCATGCCTACAAGCTTAGTTTAATAGAATAAAAAAAGAGAAGATTTAATCGATGATT
>NZ_LWGF01000879.1:0-109922 GCF_001635355.1 Oleiphilus sp. HI0125 | reverse complement strand
AGGTTAAACTGACGGGCCAATCTTTGGGGGTTACTACTTTAACTGTGGATGTCAGTGATCCCAGTCAATCAGCACAAACGAATGTGGCCGTGCAACAAATTTTGACGGTTACCGATGCCGTGCTCACCGAGTTATTGATTTCACCAAGCTCTCTTAGCTTACCCAAAGCGATCAATCAACAGCTATCGGTTGCAGGTGTCTACTCGGATAATTCGATCTTAATTGATATCCCTGAAGTAAGCTGGTCGGTTGAAGATGATCGCATTGCTCGCATCTCAGAAGACGGCTTGTTAAGCACATACCTAGATGGCCAAACCAAAGTATTAGTGAGCTTGGATTTGATTCAAGCTGAGGCTGAATTGGTAGTCAATGATGCCACAGTAGAGTCCCTTGTCGTCTCACCAGCTGAGGCTTCTATCGTTGAGGGCAGCAAAATAGATTATAACGCCACGGTAACTTTCTCAGACGGAACCGAAGCCGATTACACTGAAAAGGTCGATTGGTATAGCTCCAATAGCAGCGTAGCCGAGGTATATAATGGCAATACTATAAGAGGCCTGCATGAGGGCCAAGCCGAGATCTTTGCTGTGTTGAAAGTGTCTAGCTCAGCAGACACAAATGAGGTGCTTCAATCTAATCCCAGTGGGCGTCTAGACGTTTTTGAGGCTAGAATCACAGACATCGACGTTGAGACCGTTGACGGCAACCCAGACTTGCCGATGATTGTCTCGAAATCTGAAAGCCTAGTACCGATTGATCAATTGCAGATTGATAACGTTGCCGCTGACTTCAAAGCACAGGCAACGTATGAAGATGGAAGTAGTCAGGATATTACGCTCAGCGACGATACTCATTGGACCATTGTCGATGATCAAGACAATCTAGATAGCAGTATTGCGGTGGTTGCTGATGGACGTGTGATCGGTTTAGGTTCTGGCAATGGTGCTGTGAAGGCTGAGAACGATAATATTCGCGACAGCAGTCCGATAGTTACCACTGGCTGCCCAAGCTTAAAGGTTCTTAATCCTCGCCCAGGTGGCTCAGGCGTAATGTACTTCAGTTGCCCGCTTAGAGATACCGAAGCCACTGATGCTCAAATTAGCTATGGAGCAACCTCCAGAGGCGATGGGATCAGGGGCCCTGAGTTTGACTTCATCACTCACAGCAATGCTAGCGTCGCGGCTGATTACTGCGACAATCTCAATTTAGACGGTCACAACGATTGGGAACTAGCTAGATACTCCGATTTAGTCCGGCTGATATTTTACTATGACTCAAATAACGACTCTGACTACCTATTTTTTACCGAACATAATTGGCCAGCCCAAACCAACTTTTGGATTGCTGATAGATCTGGTAAAGCAATTTCATTAGCCGAAGTCACAACTGAGCCAGTTTCTGCCGTGGGGTCGCTATTGAGTACGTGTGTGAGGATACAACCCAATTAATCCAGCTTGTAAAACTTTCTCAAAGGGGCTGAAGCCCCTTTAAAATGTAGCGTTAAAACGCATGATATTGACGTCAGTGGTTTCCGCGCGCCAGCGATACAATCCCCAGCAAACTCTTGGTTCGACGCTTCATTGAGCTTCTTTGTAAACTTGCCCTCGCTCTGCTCTAGCCCGAATAACACAGACACTAAAAGAAACGTGAAAATAATAAGTGAAGGTTGATCAAAGTTCGTCAAAAAATACCAATATATCCCGAAAAAGCATTATCCCTTCGTCACAAATAAATATGTATATATCGCTGTTATAAATGAACTAAAGTGGAATTGTCTGGATTTGTGGCAACGTAAGCCTTGAAACTAATATTCTAGTTAAAAACTTTTCATAAACACTATTTCTTTCAAATAAAGAGCGCCCCGTACAACAGAATAGCTTCATGGCTCAAACAAAAAGGCTATTGAAATAAAGGCCTTGCAATTGGCCTGTAAAGCGTCTGCGACGAGAGATACGTCCAAAGGAATTTAGTTTTCCAAACGTTATGCAATCAGAAGCGTTTAGCCTCAGTCGTGTGAGCGGTCAGTAACTGAAAATCCTGACTCCATTTTTATTACTTTTGGCTCGTGTAGATTTTTCAATACAAATTTTAAATCTATTTTTTCAACTTGCTGCGTTTGATAAGTTTTATAATAGTATATCCTGTTTTTTGTGTCGGCTACTGAAGTCCAAACGGTGTAGTCGGTGAACAGTTCATCTTGAACCTTCTCACGAATCGAACCTTTTGGAATATCGAAATGATTCAAAAGGTGAAATGCCGAGAATACGGCATCTTCGGCCGTCTCACTCGGCAATACGGAGTTTGCGAATGCTGTTGCTCTCACAAATCTCGAGGGTGACGAGTGATCACCGGGCAGTCCAAAAAGTCCGGTACCCTCCCCAAAAGGCATTACTTTGTGCCGGCCGACAATTTGTGGCCCGCGATTTTCTGCGGTGAGGCCGACGTAGTTGTTCAAATTAGTTAAATGCCAATCAAAAGTGGGATTATTCGTTACTACGTTGACTGTATTGTCGAATATTTTTAAGCCGTCTGCTGTAATTTCGACAACGATCGATTCACCGCTTCGGTCAGTGATTGCATAGTGAAAAGGTGCAAACGAATCAATTTCTTTAATCCATGTGCCGACAATCGTAAGGTTAGGCAGCGCACTTTTAACCTCGTCTACCGTCGCAAATTGACTAAGAATATACGTGCCGAGCTCTTCACTTGAGATGGCCTTTACACGATTAGCCGGTGTAATTTTTTCGTACTCTGCTAAACCGTTAAAGTAAAATGCGCCAAAATAAAGACCTTCCTCATTTATTCCATCAACGACAATGGGTTTATCTAGGGCGTTGGCTCCCACCACGCCATACTTAGTCACATAAGTGCCACCAGTGAGATTCTCGTCCATAATGAGTTTTTCAATTTTTGTGCCTGCTGGAACGACTAGGATATTTGAGTGCACATCGAAACTAAACTCCATTGTACGCGCCGGAACGGCTGTTCCATCAAGTGCCCGCAATATGATTCCGGTACAAGCAAACACACTTGGACAAAGAAAACAGAGCACGACAACCATGGTTGTATTTAGTCTAGATCGCATTTTGGTAAGTCCTTTTTATTGTCAGTAAAGTTGATGCCGGATTTATATTTAAATCGAACTACTCTCACAAGCTAGATTTCAAGTGATGCCAGATCTCCTGAAAACTGTATAAAAAGGTCAGCATTAGATACCCTTCTACTCTATTCTGAGGCTAGCATTCCCACTAGAATTACTAAACTCGATATAAACATTTACATTACCTGCCGCAATGGCTTCCGCAATATTTCGATCTGATGAATCGCTACCAAATAAAGCTAAGCCGCCAGGTGTTGGCGTGAAGTTAGCAAAGGGTGTGCAATCGAACTTACCTCCCCCTGACAAATTAGCGGTGCAAGAGCATGTTGCAAAATCACCTACTAATAGATCGGAAGGCTCGCAACTCGGAGTTATAAACGTTACGTAATCACTCGTGACATCAAGATTTACAAAGTCAGACAAATCTAGGGTGCCATCAATATATTTGGCCGTTATGACCGTAGTGCCGGTCTTAACCGTATGCACACGGCCTTCATTACTCGGTGAATTGCTTATAGAAGCAATCTCTTGATTGCTCGATGACCAGACTACCTGGTCTGTCACATTAAGCGTTGTCTGATTCGAATAGTCGAGCATTGCTTCATAATTTGCATCGACCCTAAGTGGCAAGTCGCTATCACCCGGCACGATACGGAGTGCTGTAGGCGTTGCGTTTGTTACGGTGAGTACAGCTATATTGCTATCTACGCCGCCCAATGATGCCGAAATATCAGTAGTATCGGGCAGGAGCCCAGCAAATGTTGGGTCTGAATCCACGCGACCCGGTATGCGTAAATTCAATGTTGCAAGCGTTGTATTCGAACTAGTCCAAGCGACACGATTCGAAACGTCCTGCGAAGTACCGTCGCTATAATCGGCGAAGGCACTAAAAGGTTGTGATTCACCAAGTGGAATAGAGGCGTTTTGTGGATAGACGCGCAGTGTATTGAGTTCGGGCGCGACAACGGTACCCGTCACAGTATCACTTAGACCATTAAGCGCAGCCGTAATATCTGTCTTGCCGGGATTAATCGCTACAGCACGACCACTATTTGCTCCAAAGGTCTCAATTTTTGCCACGGTGTCGTTGGATGAAGACCATACCACCGTATCGGTGATGTCCCTACTTTGCTGATCATTAAATATACCGGTTGCTACGTATTGCCCATCAGTACCACGTACAACTGTTATATTTTCAGGGTTAACCTCGATGCTTTCCAGTTGAATTGGAATAACGTTTAATTCAGCATTCGCGACAGCAGACTGACCGGCGAAACTGAGATTTGCAGAGACAATAACAACGCCTTCGCTTTTCGCCGTAGCTTGGCCTTTCAGTCCAATATCATTTGAAATGAAAGCGAGTTTTGGCTCATCAACCGACCATACCACTTGTTCGGTAACATCTAGATATTCAACAGGGGTCGTTGCAAGTGCAATACTTGCTGAATAATTTTCATTAACACCGATTGGTACGTAGCTGACAGGAGGTGTAATTAAAAACTCTGTAGGTTCTCCAGAAATGACCTCTAGCGAAGCAGTGTCAGAGAAGGAATTAAACTCAGCCGATATTGTTACAAGCCCTGCTAGAATCGCTCGCGCGTTGCCCGGTCGACCAGGAAAGTTTGCAATGTCAGGATCAGAGGACGTCCACTGGGTATCGACTGTCACATCTTGATTAGATCCATCATCAAATTCAACGAAACTTAAAAATTGACGCTCTAAACCTGCTAACGTAATCACTTCCTGTGGCAATACAGAAAAACTTGTGATCACTTTGTCAGTGACAATAAGATTTGCTGTGGCCACCAACTCTTGATATTGGGCTGAAACCGTGAGCTCTCCCGCTTCTAAAGTCTCTAAAAGACCACTTTGGCTAATCGCAGCAAGTGCTGTTTGATCAACACTCCAGACAGAATCTCTTGTTACGTTAAGCTGTGAGCCGTCACTACTAACAACATAGGCTTGATAAACTTGTGAGGTACCTTTGTTTAGAGTCGTTTGCAACGGAACGATTGTCAGTTGTCTATTTATATTACTTGAACTGGCAAAAATGGGATTGTCATCAGTGCATCCCATCAAAACACTGAATGCCACGAATAAGATAAGTTTCATTAAGGGGCTCATTCTGCACCTAGCTCCGTTCGATAGAATTCCAATTTAATTCTTCTATTAGCGAGATCGCTATCCTCTCCCTTGCTATTACGAAGTGCCTCGCGCTCTCCACGCCCGAGAATCGCAACACGTTCGGCCGAAACCCCTTTGTCAAGGAAGTATTGTTTGGCTTCAATGGCGCGCTTTTTGGCGAGTTTTTCATTAAAAGAAGCAGAGCCTTTACTATCTGTATAACCAATAATGCGGACCGAGTACTGCGTGTTTTTCTTCAAGAATTCAGCTGCATTAAAATCAGGGTGTTCAACAATATCGTCTATACCAAATTTGGCGAAGTTAAAAGACAAATTGATATTGAAACGGTATTGAGGACAACCCGCCTCGTTGACGGGCACATTAATCAAGGTGTCGGGACAGCGGTCAAGGTTTCGTGTGACACCGTCAAAGTCCTCATCAACATAATTGCTTCGAGAGGGGGAATCAAAATGGTAACTTAGGCCTGCTAAAACGCTTAGAGCGCCTCTATCCTTCACGATAGTTAAACCGGAATCCTGCAAAAAGCTACTGTCAATGTTATACATGTCATATCGCGCGGTAAGATCGAGCGACAATGACTCGCTTAATGGGATATCAGCACCCGCTTGTAATGTAAACACAACAGACTGCCCATTGCGGTCAATTGAATCCAGCTTAGCCGATGGTGAATCATCGAGATACATAAATGCATATCCGACGCCGGCACCGATAAAGGGTTGAATCGCAGAATCCTCCAATTCAGCCGAGTGGACGATACCCAGCCCCGGGATAATAACTTTTCGGTCAGTATACTGTAGCCACGCGAAATCTAGATAGGTATCAAAGTAATCACTGTATTGGCTGTTGAACATTGCAGTGGTGTTTATAATAAAACCATCATTGCCCGGATCAAGCGCATCACTGGATCCGCCATTTGTATCACTACGGTCTTCAATTGCTCGCGAATAGCCAGCTTTGAGCGAGATCTTATCTGTTTCAAGCGCAAACAATGGATTAGGCAGAAAGCCGACTACAAAAACAAAATGATAAGAAAGAATTTTCTTTAGCAACACGTCCATATCCGAAATATTAAAGGTTAGATTCACTCATCACATTGCAAATTCTTGTACACATTCAATGTTGATATCCAGTTCTTTATTCAGAATCTGAGTTTTTATAACGATCCAAGTCTAGATCAGCTAGCACAACATGCAAACTAAAATCGAAGAGTTAAGATGCAGAGCGTATTACCCGAGCACACACCGCAGAAAAGATATTATAAGCTCGATTTCTAAACAAAATGCTCTTGAAGAAAAAGGTATCCAATGTATGTCATGATCGCTGTCCACTACTCACATGACAATAACTACCTACTTTCAGGGAATTCAAGAAATAGCATTGTTAAAACCAAAATACATATGTCGTTTAATATCTGTCTAAAAGATAAACGAAGGCATCATATTCAGAAAAACTGGATGCTGTTCAAGTAGGGCTTTAAGGCATAAAATAACTGTGTCTACTGTTGCCTAGCTTCACGATTAATAAGTAGCTTCTGGATGACGCTGTCGAGAACAGCACTTGAGAACAAGCCCACGACCTAATTTGTTGGGTTGATTCGCTATACAGTAAAAGGGTAAAGGTCATTCATTGCGAGAAAATATCAAAATAAAATACAACTTGGGCAAAGAATGGCATCCGGCTCGAAAACGAAAAAAGGCTTACAAATTTAAAACCTGTAAGCCTTTGATATTTCCTAGAAAATATTGGTACGACCGAGTGGATTCGAACCACCGACCCCCACCATGTCAAGGTGGTGCTCTAACCAACTGAGCTACGGTCGTATAAAACTTTTTTCTCGACTCGAGAACGGCGCGTAATTTAACAAAGCCGTGTATCGGACGCAAGAAGAAATCACGATTTAATTCTTACTTACAAATCTCCTTAAACTTCGGCGTGTTTAGACTTAGAAGTTCGCCTCTTAAACCTCACTAAAACTGATAAATTAAACCGAGCATTGCACTTGAGGCATCTTGATCATAAAAATCAATATTCGAATCGGATTCTGCTGCAGCAACGGAGCCAAACACAGACAGATCTTTGTACCCAAACAGTTGACCATATGTGAGCACTAAACTAGCCCCAATAGTATCAACCTCTTCTTTCTTTCCATATATTGGATTGAGCTCGTCGTAGTCAGAGCTTGAATAAAACAGTGTACCCACGAATGACCAAGTCGATCGAGTATGAAAGTATGCGAGCGTCGCTCCCATTCGATCTCTAGCACGCGCCTTACCGTCTAGATCAAAACGATCAAAATTTAACTCAGGAACAACCAAGTGGCCTTTGCTAATTCTGAACAAGTAGCTCACAGTGACCTCGGTTTGTGTTCCTTCTCGATTAAGAAGCGTTTGCTCATCGGCAGTAATTACATTATTTGTAACCAAATCGGCGCCGGCATTTTCTTCATCTAATTCGATCTCACGAGAACTTACCTCCAGACCTAATCCCGTGCCTAATACGTTTTGCCAACCAAGTCGCGCGCCTGTAGAAGATCGATCAGTGCGCGCTCTTGCTACATTCGCAACATAAGGGTCCGCATAGACTTCAGTTGGTAACGCACTAAAAAGAAACGCACCATAAACGATACCTTTTTTAGAAAGCTCTTGTTTCACTCCCAATTGGAATGCCAAGTCGTAACGTACTAAGTCTTCCAGTGCGACACCCAAATAGGCCTGTGTGCGGGATTCAGCAAAGGTGTAATTCACCTCACCAGTAATGAAAGGAGCCACACTCGATTCTGTTTCCGGATCTGCATTAATGCTTTTAATTGTTTGGTCACTTAACTTGCCACTCGTGCCCGCAACTAAGTTACTTGAATACTCAACAGCAGAAGCACCACCCACGACTGAACCACTAAAGCCAGACTCTTTAGGGATTGGTTTTAATGGCGCAGAATGCAAAAGTGTACTGAAGGCAAAACTACCGATCAGAGCGATCGCAGAATAGACATGATTCATATTACTTTCCCTGACAATAATTGTTAGTGCGGCCAATATACAGCTCAAAATATAATAGTTGAGATCTTATTGGTTTACCAAATTCATGGCCTGAAACTAGCGACGCCGCAAGCAAGAACCTGTAAAAGGCTCACTCGCGGCGTTTTAAGATGAGATGAAGTTTGTAAGAAAAAGCCCATATCAAGAAAGATATGGCAGGCTATCTAACTTAAACCTTGTAGAAGTCTCTATACCACTCAACAAAGTTCGCAACACCCTCTTCTAAGGGCGTTGACGGCTTGTAATCAACATCTTTGATTAATGCATCGACATTGGCGTAGGTTGCAAGTACATCACCCGGCTGCATTGGAAGAAGATTTTTCTCTGCTTTCTTACCAACGTTTTCTTCGATCAACTCTATATAACGGAGCAATTCACATGGATTATTGCTACCAATGTTATAGATGCGATAAGGCGCTCTAGATGTGGCTGAATCAGGATCTACTCCAGACCAATCGGGATTTGAAGCAGCAGTATTGTCTAAGGTACGAATAACGCCCTCGACAATATCGTCAATATAGGTGAAGTCACGCTGATGCTTACCATAATTAAATACGTCGATAGGTTTCCCTTCGATAATATTCTTAGTAAACATAAACAAGGCCATGTCAGGTCGTCCCCAAGGGCCATATACCGTGAAAAACCGTAAGCCAGTCGTCGGCAATCCGAACAAGTGACTATACGTGTGTGCCATCAATTCATTCGACTTCTTAGACGCAGCATACAGGCTTACTGGATGGTCGACATTGTCATGCACAGAAAACGGCATACTTTCATTAGCACCATATACGGAACTACTTGATGCATAAACAAGATGCTCAACTTCGTGATGACGACAACCTTCAAGAATATTCGTGAATCCAACGATATTCGCATCGATATAAGCTTGCGGATTCTCGAGCGAATAACGAACACCAGCCTGCGCAGCTAAGTTCACGACTCTTTGTGGTTTATGCTCAGCAAAGACCCGCTCAACTTCAACGCGACCTTCGAGAGAAACACGTTCTTCAGTAAAGTTTGGGTGATCTTTAATTCTCGCGAGTCGTGCTTCCTTTAAACTCGGATCATAATAATCGTTGACGTTATCTAATCCGATGACGGTATCGCCGCGATCTAACAAACGTATCGCTAAGGCATTACCGATAAAACCCGCCGTCCCTGTAATTAATACTTTCACACTCAAACCTACTATCTATTAAGTTATAAAACCGTTAAGCACCAAAGTGCTGATTAAAAGTCGATACCCGTGGAGATAAACGCGCCACTCAAATCGGCATCGACGTCAATATCATTAACATCTTCTACTTGAATCATCATTGAGCGATACCCTGCCTCAACAAACAACAGGCTAATGTCGTAACGAATACCTGCTTTCGCATCCATCACTTTATCGCCAGAGTAGCTAATACCAGACACTTGAGCACCAAAACTCAACCCGGTTAACGGCAACTCAACACTTGCAGCGACATATGCCATTGGAATGGGATCATCGATCTTCGTTTCACTAACACTACCTGTGCCAACGTCCTCGATTCTTAACTGACCATCAAATAGTTTGACGTCTAAACCAAGATCTAAATTCACGTAATTGTCTAAGACTTCGTAATAAAGAATCGCAGATGAATGCGTCAAATCTAAATCTGTTTTTGCATCACCATCAAACGTTACGCCGTCAAAATTCACACTCAAGCTGCCGTTCGCAGATTCATCTAAATCGATGTGCTTGATTTTAACGTTAGGAAGAATTGGGACTGGGTGTTCAATCGCAGCAGAGAACTCTACAAAACCAGAGTCGTCAAAATTCAAATCGTCTTGTAAATCAATTTTCTGTGCTGACGCCACACGATCATTTACATCACCACCATAACCCGCGTTCCAGTATGACACGGAGACTTCACCGCCAATAACATCGGCAGAGGCAGAGCTTGCTGCAAGTGAAGCACCAAGCACCGCTGCTGGTAATAAAGATTTACGAGAGAACAATGACGAGTTTTTCATAGGAATTCCTTAAGGTGTTTCTATATTTAACACCTTAAGCTTAGACACTATTTTAAAATTCGATACCTATTCGACGACCAACTTCTTCGTAGGTTTCGATCACGCTTCCCAAACCTTGACGAAATCGATCTTTATCCATTTTATTTAGCGTTTCAGCATCCCAAATACGACAGCCATCCGGGCTAAACTCATCACCTAGAACAATGCGACCTTCAAACAAACCAAACTCAAGTTTGTAGTCTACTAAGATCATACCGCCCGACTTAAACAGCTCAGACAATACTGTGTTGACTACTAATGTCAGTCGTTTCATGTCAGCAAGCTGGTCTTCAGTCGCCCAACCAAATGTGACACACAATGAAGTGTTCACCATTGGGTCATGCAAAGCGTCGTTTTTCAAAAACAATTCAAAGGTAGGAGGATTTAGCTCAGCACCCTCATCTACACCAAGTCGACGAACAAGACTTCCAGCGGCACGGTTACGCACAACGCATTCCACAGGCAGCATTTCGAGATTTTTTACCAAACTCTCATTGTCATTGAGCAACGACTCAAAATGGGTTTCGATACCTGCTTCAGATAACTTCTGCATGACAAAAGCGTTGAACTTATTGTTAACCATGCCCTTACGGTCAAGCTGCTCCATTTTTTCACCATCAAATGCAGACGTGTCATCACGAAATTCCATGACCATAAAATTTGGATCGTCTGTTTTGTAAATAGACTTCGCTTTTCCTGCGTACAACAAATCTTGCTTTTGCATCTCTGCCCTGACCCTATAAAAATTAAAAATTTCTATCTATGAAATATGCTCGAAGACGAGTTCAATCAGCTCACGAACGCTTTCTGGCTCTAATCGATCATTCAGCAATTTGGCTCGCACGTGAATGACGTCTTGCTCTTCTGCGTAGAATTTAAGTTCGATATTGCGTTCAGATTTCAACTCTTCGATCGTTGACTCAAAGGTGTACCAGCTTTCGATATCTTCTTGGCTGAGATAGCTAATGGTCACCACACCTTCGTCTTTATCGCGGTATGAAATTAATGCTGAACTTGCATTCAGAGCATCAATCACTTCAACCCACGAACGCGTAAAATTGATTCGCAATTCAAGATATGGATATCCAGCTTCGTCTTCTAGAATTCTGACCAATGATTCATCGCCGATCTCAACCGCATTGAGCGAGTAACGTAAATCGGCTTGATCTCGAGAAGTAATCGACTCGGCCATAAACTCAAGCAAACCGCGTTCAACTCTTGGTGCATGTGGCTGACTTTGCCATACACGACGCATTGTATCCGAGGCATCTGGGAACAAAGCCCGAACTTGTACTTCGGATGTATTTCGACGTATGCCCTGTCGCAAGCGCGTTTGGAAAGCCGTACCCTCGATAACAATCGGCCCGTGACTAGTCGCTTCCAAGGCTTCCATAAAGTTTTGATGAGAACCTTGTTCGTTTAGTTCTTCACTAGAAAAATATCCTGCTGCAACACTTTCCTCATGCGCATCAAAGCCATTTGTCTGCCAGAACGCGTCGATTAAAGTCCACGCCTTACTTGGCGACATGGGCAGTTCTAACCAAACGTCATTATCGTGTGCCACGATAGTGTATGGATCATCGCTTAAACTCGCAGTTGCATCAGGCGGCAGTGGCAACACGTATTTGCCAGGAACAACCAACTCGGAATGCGCTTGCGGTATACGATATCTTTCTTGTAGGAGGTCATCACTCAATGACTCAGGAACGACAAGAGCTTTACCGTCTTCAGCGTCTTTATACTCGCTCGAACGATCACCAATAAAAGCACAGCTCGTTAATGCACAAAAAATGAGAGCCCCGAAAGGAGCCCTATAAAATTGTTTGAATACCATAAAAACTACAATAAGCCTGCGCTATCTAATTCAGCTTTCAACTCTGGCTGCTTGGACTCATCAAGAACCGTTAGCGGGAGTCGTATGCCTGTTTCAGCTAAGCCCATCAAATGCAACGCATACTTCACGGGAATTGGGTTAGATTCAACAAACATCACATCGTGCAAAGACATCAAGCTATCATTCATTGCCTTGACTTGTTCTGCCTCGCCGTTTGCTGCTGCAACACATAGTTCGTGCATTTTCTTTGGCGCAATATTCGCGGTAACAGAAATGTTGCCTTGACCACCGTTCAGAATTAGCTCATAAGCAGTTGGATCATCACCAGAATAAACTGCGAAACCTTCAGGCACGGACTTGATCAGTTCGATCCCTCTCGCCACGTCACCTGTCGCATCTTTGATACCAATAATGTTTTCGACACTAGATAAACGAACCACAGTTTCGTTTGCCATATCGACAGCCGTACGACCCGGAACGTTGTATAAAATTTGAGGGATATCCACTGCTTCTGCGATCGCCTTAAAATGCTGATACAAACCTTCTTGCGTTGGCTTGTTGTAGTAAGGCGTAACAGAGAGACAAGCGTCAGCGCCAACTTGCTTAGCAGCTTTGCTCAACTCGATAGCTTCAAGAGTAGAATTAGCTCCAGTACCCGCGATGATTGGAATGCGACCCGCGGTACGTTTTACAACTCGTTCGATAACTTTGCAGTGCTCTTCAGGACTTAATGTTGCTGATTCACCGGTTGTGCCAACAGCAACAATTGAATCTGTGCCGTTTTCGATGTGAAAATCAACAAGTTGGTCAAGGCGGTCCCAGTCAAGTGAGCCATCACTGTGCATTGGGGTTGCGAGGGCAACAATACTGCCAGTTATCATAGAGTTCTCCGAGCAAACAAGGTCTTGCGCGATAAGAATTTACGCGCGTATTTCCAAGCGCGTATGTTAATGCTCGCAACGATTTTAAACAAGCGGAAACATTGCCCGAAAGCTTGGTAGAACTTACTGATATACCTATACTCTTAATACAACTCTTTTATATGGCGAATTGAATAATAATGAATACAAGCACTCAAGATTCTCACTTAGTAATTTCAAGTATTGGCACTGACCAACCAGGCATCGTAAATCAGCTCGCAAAGGCTTGCGCAGAAGCTCAATGCAATATCGTGGATAGTCGCATGACCGTTCTTGGTGGAGAGTTTGCCGTCATCATGATGATCTCTGGCCAGCCGAACAGCATTACAAAATTAGAAGAGGCCCTTCCTGCACTTTCCGATGAGCTCGGCCTAACAACCACAATAAAACACACGGTGGCACGTCCAAGTGCGCAAGCTTTCTCGTATACCGTAGACGTGGTCGCCCTCGACAACCCTGGAATCGTTCATGAAATCGCGCAGTTTTTCTCATCTGCACAAATCAATATTGATGATCTTTCCACAGGAACATATAGCGCGCCACACACTGGAACCCAAATGTTCAACCTAAATATGCTAATCCGCATTCCTGCCGACACGCATATTGCTAGCTTGCGCGAAAACTTTATCGACTTCTGTGACGACAGAAATCTCGATGCTGTCATCGAACCGCAACGCTAACAAGACTTTGGTAAACGCTTTATAACAAGGAGACTTTTTGTGACTCATCCAACCGTCGGCGAAACCGCGCCAAATTTTTCGCTGAGCAATCAAGACGGCGACGTAATTAACTTGTCAGATTACAAAGACAAAAGCGCTGTTGTTGTGTTTTTTTATCCTAAAGCAATGACGCCTGGCTGCACCACACAAGCTTGCGGCATTCGTGACACGAAAGCAGAGTTAGCGGAAAGAGGAGTTGAGGTATTTGGCATTAGCCCAGACCCTGTTGCGCGACTTCCAAAGTTTATCGAAAAGCACGACCTAAACTTCCCTCTCCTTTCAGACGAAGATCACGCCGTAGCGGAACAATATGGCTGCTGGGGATTAAAGAAGTTTATGGGCAAAGAGTTTATGGGGCTCATTCGCACCACCTTCATTATCGGTAAAGATGGCAAACTGTTGAAAGTGATGGATAAGTTTAAAACGAAATCACATCACGAGGATCTGTTAGCAGAATTGGACCAAGTTCTGTAAAACTAATAACGCTATACCTTCTTCGCTTTTGGTATAGCGTTTTACTTCCTTCTAAGCTTCAGCATCCACCCTTGGCCATGCCGTTAAAACTGCCTTAACCAGCGTTGCCAGAGGTATCGCGAAGAACACTCCCCAAAAACCCCACACACCACCGAAAAACAATACAGCGACGATAATGAGAATCGGGTGAAGATTAACCACCTCAGAAAACAGCAAAGGAACTAACACATTACCGTCAATCGCTTGCACTACAAAATATGCGATCAACACGTAGTAAAACTCGTCCGTAAGACCAAATTGAAACAGAGCAATCAAGGCGACCGGGATCGTTACAACTATCGCTCCGATATAGGGAATCAACACCGACAAGCCAACAAGCATTGACAACAACGCTGCGTAATTAAGACCGAAATACTGCAACACAATATAGGTAAAAACGGCGACAACGAAAATCTCTATCGCTTTGCCACGCAGATAGTTAGAAAACTGCTCATTCATTTCGAGCGAGACTCGCTGAATTAGGCCTTTCTTTGACGGGAGCGCTGCATCAATCGACATCAAAATTTTCGTGCGATCTTTCAAGAGAAAAAACACTAAGATCGGAACAACAATGAGATAAATCATCACACTTACAATCACTGGCAGCGTTGATAGTGAATGAGAGAATATCCATTGAACGACCTGCGCTGAGCCTTCCGATAGCTGCTGATATGCGAGCGTTATTTCATCACCTTGGAAGAACGCGGGGAAACGTTCCTGCAGATCATCCCCATAGACACGTAGCGTGCTCACTATTTTGGGAAAATCATTTACCAAAGACTCAAACTGCGAATAAACCAAAGGGAGAACAGCAAATATCAAAGCGAAAATCGCGGACAAAAAGGTACTAAAAACCACTGTCACAGAGAGTAATTGCGGTAGCCCACGTTTGTTCAACCAAGAAACAGCTCCTTGCAATACAAACGCAATGATTATCGATGCTAAAACAGGTGCAAGAATATCGCCCCACAGCAGGATGACACCAAATCCAATGGCAAGTAATGACGCGAGAACAATCGCTTGCTCATCAGAAAAATAACGCTCCACCCAAGATTGTACAATCTTCAACATACGGTTCTATTTATCTCTTTTCGTAATTAAATAAACGTAATCGTCATCAGAATGCGCTGTTTCTAGAGCGTGAGGAGTTAGCCCAATAAAGGCTTCAAAATCTCGCACAGACCCGGCATCTGTTGCCATCACCTTGACAGTTTGTCCTGGTAACATTTCATTCAACTTCAATTTCGCGCGCAACAAAGGCATTGGACAAGCCTCTCCTCGCGCATCGACAAGGTGGTCGTAATCGCTCATATTTGTTCTTGGTAATGATATTTTAAGGTTTGCAATAATAAGCTTTCGTGACTAGGAATCAACGTACAGTTACTATAAAGAACACAATAACATTAACACCGAGATCAACTAGCTCAAATGCAGCGCTCTATTTTCTTTGCAGCAATCTTATTCTCACTCTCTGTTCAGGCAAATGAATCCGAGCTTCCAAGCTTTGGAAACGCAAGCTCTACAATCATTTCGATCGAACAGGAACGCGAGTTAGGCACTGCATGGCTATCTGCGCTACGAGGCCAAGTTCGCACCTATGAACAACCTAGCGTCGAAGAATATCTTGAACAACTTGTCTACTCTCTCGCCCCGAACTCTACAGTCGCTGACAAATCATTTCGCTTTGTCATCCTTAACAGCCCAGAGTTAAACGCGTTCGCGGTACCCGGAAGCGTTATCGGTATCAATGCGGGACTATTTTTACATGCCGCGAATGAACAAGAATTTGCTTCTGTTCTTGCTCACGAATTGGCGCATTTGAGTCAACGCCATTACGCACGACGACTTCAAAAGCAGGAGCTCAGCACCCCGCTAACCCTCGCAGGCATATTGGCAAGCGCTGTAATCGCAGCCACAACTGGCGCCGAGGCAGGAATCGCGACACTTGCATCAACCCAAGCGATGTCTGTAGAAAAAGCACTTAGCTATTCACGCTCGAACGAAGAAGAAGCAGACCGAATTGGCATCGAAACCATGTACAAATCTAATTTCGATCCAAGAGCAATGCCACGCATGTTCGAAACCATGCTCAAAAATGCAAGACTACAAGGCTCTTCACCACCCGAATATCTCTCAACTCACCCCTTATCTGAAAATCGAGTTGCCGATACAAAAAACCGCGCCGAACAATATCCCATCAAGCAATACCGTGATAACTTTCAATTTCATATATCTAAAGCGATCGTCGCAACAGATTTCGCAGAGTCGAAAGAGTCTGCGATCAAATACTATCGATCAACTATAGAAAAAGGTCAGCATAAAAATGTCGATGCGACAAGATTCGCACTGGCGTACGCCTTATTTGATAGCAAACCTAAAGAATCTTTAGAAATACTGACGAAACTACATGCCAAGTATCCAGCACTCCCAGTGATCAGCATATTTTTAGCAGAAGCAGAATATTTTTCTGGGAATGCTGAAGCGTCTATAGCGCGACTTAAAACGCTGCTCGAATTCAATCCGAACAACTATTCTGCCGCGATCTTACTCGCAGAAATTTACGAGCAAGAACAACGCTATTCCGAAGCGGAGACGCTCCTCATCGCACAAAGTAGAACGCGCGCGGATAACCCTGTTATCTGGTATTTACTCGCAGAAATTCACAGACAAGCTGGCAACATTGTCGCCCTGCATCGCGCTCGTGCTGAGTTCTTCCTACTAACTGGCAGACTCAACCAAGCTATAGAGCAACTTCAAATAGGAATTAAGAAGGCGAAGCCAGAAAGCAGATTAGCGAGCATTATGAAACGACAACTCGACTACGCTTACCAGCTAAAAGACAACCCGCCTTTCTAAACAAAAAAGCGGGAATAATTAAGAATCAATGACAGATTGAACAAATCTGTTTTCACTGGATGATAAACATCATCAAGCTTTAAACGATAACATCCTCTCCAGAGGAATTAAGGCTTGCTTGCGCAAGTCATCATCAACAAAAACCTCGCAGCCAGCCCCATCTTTTAAAACGTCACGAATACCTTCCAAGCCATTCATCGCCATCCAAGGGCAATGCGCACAGCTACGACATGTCGCACCACTTCCACCTGTTGGCGCTTCAATGAACATCTTCTCAGGACTAAGCTGCTTCATCTTGTAAAAAATACCGTTATCTGTAGCAACGATAAATTTGTCATTCGGAAGAGTTTGAGACGCTTTAATAAGTTGCGATGTCGAACCAACCGCATCAGCCAGCTCGACCATTGCATCGGGCGACTCAGGGTGAACCAGCACAGCAGCGTCAGGGTGAATTTTTAGCAGATCCTTAATGCCACTTGCGCGAAACTCCTCATGCACGATACATGAACCGTCCCATAGCAACATATCCGCACCAGTTTGTTTTTGAATATACCCACCAAGGTGCTTATCTGGGCCCCAGATTATTTTTTCGCCTTTCCGATCAAGGTGCTCAATAACATCAAGAGCAATGCTCGACGTAACAACCCAATCAGCCCGCGCCTTAACCGCAGCAGAGGTATTTGCATACACGACAACCGTGCGATCGGGGTGCTGATCGCAGAATGCAGAAAACTCCTCAACAGGACAACCAATATCTAATGAACAGGTCGCCTCAAGAGTCGGCATAAATACACGCTTTTCAGGACTTAAGATCTTGGCTGTTTCACCCATAAAGCGCACACCTGCGACGACCACAGATTCAGCTTCGTGCTTCGCGCCAAAGCGTGCCATTTCAAGTGAATCGGACACGCACCCACCGGTTTCCTCAGCTAAGCCTTGAACCAACGGATCCGTGTAATAGTGTGCAATCAACACAGCATTGTTCTGTTTCAACAGCCCTTTTATTTCTGCTGTGAGTTGATCTACCTGTGCTTGATCAATCGCTTGTGGGATTTTTTCGTGCGCTAAATGCTCTTGTACTAGAACGCGGTCTTGAAAGTCACTCATGTATTACATATATCCGGTGGAAATAATCGGCGCATATTATAGTAAAGTCACTGCGCTAGGACTACTGCGCTATTCGTAAAAAGAACACTGTACTGCTGCAGCATAAAAATTAACGGCTCTTATCTCGCAAGGAAATAAGTAACGCTTACGTGACTGAGCTTAGAATAAGATTGTTTTTTACTGATAGAGAGAGTGGTATGTCGTGCGGATTACTCGCTTCGCTCGCCCTTCGGGTCGTTGTCGTGACGAGCGCGCGCCAACGTTGTCTCGCAGCAAAGCTGCTCGGCTCGGACCTTAACGGTTCTCATCCTGGACGAACAAAGTTAGTTGTCGCGTGACCAAGTGGTAAATAGGAGTTTGTACTGAGAAAGAAAGTGGTGGGTCGTGCAGGATTCGAACCTGCGACCAATTGGTTAAAAGCCAACTGCTCTACCAACTGAGCTAACGACCCAAGAATCACCATCATGATGAGCGGCGTGGTTGGTGTCACACCTTAGTATATATTCCTAGAAAGGAAAGTCAGACACTGCTCGTTGTACCGAGCACCACTTCAAAAATATAAAAGTGGTGGGTCGTGCAGGATTCGAACCTGCGACCAATTGGTTAAAAGCCAACTGCTCTACCAACTGAGCTAACGACCCGACGAGGCGCATATAGTAATGATTCTAAAAAAAATAACAAGCCAAATTTACGGTTTTTTTTACGATTCTAAAAAAAATCTTTAACTTGTTATTTTTCAATTAGTTAGCGCGATATTGTATAGCTTTTAGCAAGTTTCGCAGCTGTACTATTTGGAAATTTTTCCTGAACCATTTTCAGGTATCGCTCGGCTTCGGCAGGTTGCTGAAGACGATCATATGTAACACCTAACTTGTACGTCGCATCGGACAACTTACGATGCCCCGGGAACGTTTTCACGACGATACTAAAGGCCTGCTTTGCTTGCTCAAGCTGAGGCAACACAAGGTAAACTTCTCCGAGCCAATAAAAAGCATTGCCAGTCAAATCTCCATCAGGGTACTTCTCAACGAAGGCATGCAATGCATCGACCGCAGCAGGAAAATCCTTTTTAGTCACATAAGCATAAGCGTTTTGATAATCTAACTTCTGCTGATCCTGATCAACAGACGGAGCAGACTCTGCTGGAGCAGCGGCACTCTTCACATCAGCCTGAACGACAACCGGCACAACCGCCGCGCCTTGAACGCTTGATATATTCGACGAAGCTGTCGCAAGCTCTGGTTTTTGAACGACGCTAACCGACTCAGCGCGCGCTTTTGCCACTTCCTGAAGCCGAGAATCTAGATCCTTATAACGATCAAGAGATTGACGCTTCAGCTGGCGAATCTCAAATGCCTGCTCTTCAACAGCACCTCTGAGCGACATCACCTCTTGCTTCAACTCTTCGACAATAAAGAACAATTCAGAATTGATATTTGAAGTTTGCCCAACCGCAGGAGCGACTGGCGCAGATGGGGTAGACGCTTGAACTTGCGAGCCAGATTCTTGCTCATACACAGGCTCGGAGGCACTATTATCTTTCGATTGAAAGATAAGTGTCTTAGCTGAAACACTTGCAGATAAAGCAAAACAAAGGGATACAAAAAAGGACTTCGTAAGAAGCCCTTTTCTATGTTTTGAATACTTCAACATAAGCTAATTAGTACTGAAGCACTACACGACGGTTTTTAGACCATGCTGTTTCATTTGAACCTGCAACAGCTGGACTCTCTTCCCCGTAACTAACAACTTCAATTTGAGAAGCCGATACACCATTCACCTTCAAGAATTGGGCGACAGAGTTAGCACGACGCTCACCGAGTGCAATGTTATATTCTTTAGTACCGCGCTCATCACAGTGGCCTTCTAACACAATTTTCGCTGAAGGGTTTTGCACAAGATAAGAAGCATGTGCCGCTAATGGAGCACGGAACTCAGCCTTGATGCTAGATTGGTCTAAATCAAAGTAGAATGTGCGCACTTCGCGCATCGCCGATTGTTCTTTTTCAGCTTGAGCCTGAGCTTTTTGCTCAGCAAGTTGCTGTTCAGTCAATTGCTCATCACCTACAGCACCACTAGTTTGAGCGCCTTGCTCTGCTGTTGGTTCTGCGCTTTCTTGATCACTTGTACTCGTCGTTTCACAACCAACCAATACGGTCGTTGCCAACACAAGTGCTAAACCGTGCTTGAACGCTTCTAATTTCATTGTTCTTCCTTTGTCAGATCTACGATAATTGATGTCTGTTTTAATATAGTTTTATTACAGACTAATTCTGTATTTTTTACCAATGCATCAGCTAAAAATTAGCGCTACGCACAGCATGAGGACTGGCCTCAGTCTAACCAAGCCCCTTACTTCATACAATAAAGCTTAGTATAAATTTAGTTTAGTTTAAGAAAGGCGACCAAGACGGCTCACGAACCTCTCCGTGACTCGACGGTAAAAAGTACTTTGAATCACCATCTACGGAAACCACACCGAGCACACCCTTACCATTTCTCTTTGTGGCATAAATGATCATACGCCCATTAGGAGACACACTAGGTGATTCATCCAAAGGTGTGTCCGTCAAAATATATTGGTCCGTTCCGTCAGCGTTCATCGATGCGATATGGTAATCACGCGTTGACTTATGAACAAAATAAACTTTCTCACCATCATAACTAAATCGCGGACGCGCATTATAACGGCCCTTAAAGGTCAAGCGCTCGGGACGTCTTTCGACAAGATCCATCTCATAGATTTGAGGCGTGCCAGAACGATCACTGGTAAACACAATTCGTCTACCATCGCGCGACCAACTACCTTCAGTGTCAATACCATAATGATTGGTCAAGCGATCCAAACTCGCCGATGCAATATGATAGGAATAGATCTCAGCGTTCCCATCTTTCGACAAAGTCATTAGCAGCTTTTTATCATCTGGCGACCACATAGGCGAACTATTCAAACCACGAAAATTAGTAATCTGCTTACGCTTTCCAGTTTTAATGTTTTGAATATAGATCGCCGGTCGACCGCTCTCGAAAGAGACATATGCAATACGTGTTGCATCGTTTGACCAAGAAGGCGACAAGACTGGTTTAGCACTTTTAAACAAGGTCTTGGAACGCTGTCCATCCGCATCAGCTAACTGAAGTCGATACTCAGCATCGTCACCCTTTAGATCTAAAGTGACATAAGCGATTTTGGTTGAGAATGCACCACGCACACCCGTGATCGCTTCATAAATTTTATCCGATATACGATGCGCTAACTGTCGCATCCCCGTCGTACTAGAAGAAATCAGCTCACCGACAACGCGCTTCTGATTATATACATCCATTAGCTCGTACTGGACGTGAAATCGCCTACCCGCTGCATCTGAGCTAACCTGCCCCACCAGCACAAAACTCTGCCCTAGCATCTTCCAATCACGAAAATACACATCCCCTGATTTATCAGGAAGACTCAGCATTTTATTGGTCGGCAAGGTAACGAAATCTCCACTACGCAATAAATTCGCATCGATAATTCGTGCGATATCCGCAGGAAGGGCTTGGTTCGTGCGATTAGTAAATGGAACAACAGCAATTGGAACGGCGTCGTCCGACCCCTTGGTAATCTCAATACGAAGCTCAGCATAAACTGCCTGCACGCAAAAGGCGCTCACCAAAAAAACTCTCAATAGAAATAACAACACCCTAACCTCGCACATATACCAACTAAGCTTCTGGCTTAAAGCTCATTTGAAAAGACCTAAAATATTTTTCAAAGAATGCCGTTTCTTTTGGCACTTCAAACTTACCTACCGCATTAACCGCCGCCAATGCACTTTGATCCAAAGCAGAGTTACCACTACTGTCTATTACATCTACGCTCTGCAGCTCACCCGTAGGAAACAATCGAATACGCAGTACGACAGTGTCGTTTTGAGCCCCGGGCGGCTTGAACCATCGAGATTCAATACGGCTACGAATAATCGACAAATATCTGGTCTTTTCATCCAAATCAAAAACAGGCTCTGGAGATTGCGCAGACTCTTTGAGATCTTGAATACCTTTAAGGCGCTCTGCCATACGCTGCTCTCGTAGCGTTTTCTCTCGTTGTTCAGCCAATTTCTCTAAACGTCGATCAGGCTTTGGAGCCTCTACCGGTTTAGGCGGTTCTTGACGCTTCGCCTGCTCTTGTTTCTTTTGCTGCTCGCGCTTCTTTCGTTGCGCCTCTAACTCTGCCTTTCGCTTTTGCTCTGCTAACTTTTTCTTCTTAGCTTCTTCTTGCTTAGCCTTGGCGATTTTCTTTTTTCTCTCAGCCTCTGCTTTTTTCTTAGCCAACTCTTTCTTTCTTCGCGCTTCCTTTTTCTTTCTTAGCTCATCTTGTTTCTTTTTCTGACGCGCCTGTTCTTCTTGACGTTGCTTTTTCTTGTACGGTAGTTGATCAATTTCCTCAGCGGTTAACACTCGCGCCTCGATACTTGCAGGAATGACATAGGTTTTGACTGCCTCACTCGCACTCCAAGACCAACTCAACACAATCACCACGACCAAGTGCAAAACCACACTCGCTGTTAGATAACGTCGATGACCTTTAGTTAAAGACTGCTTCAGCAATGCAATGCTTTCCCTTAAAACTTGAGAGTATTGCTGGCGATTCGCTTTCTTGATCATAGATCTTCTGTTATCAAGCCGACACCTGACGCACCAGCCGAACGCAGCGCTGCCATCAACTCAACGACAAGACCGTATTCAACATTTTTATCCGCACGAACTAAAACAGCTAATTGAGGATTGGCAGATAACAAGCCCTGAGTTTTCTCAAGCAAGAAATCTAGCTCCAACGGGTCTTGCGATAACGAACTCATCTCCATGTAGTAGGTTCCGTTTAAATCAACTGAGATGATTAATGGCTCTTGATTTTGTTCGACAATCACAGGAGCTGACTCGACCTGCGGCAGATCGATTTTAATGCCTTGCGTCAACATAGGTGCGGTGACCATAAAGATGATCAATAACACTAACATCACGTCGATATATGGAACGACGTTAATGTCGGACATCGGTTTACGTTTGCTGCGCGCCATACCTAAACCTCGCTATTATTCTGCTTTTTCTGTCGCGTAAACATTGCGATGGAGAATACTTGCAAACTCATCAACAAAGGTCTCGTAAGTGTTGTATAGCTTATCCGAATGTGCTGAGAATCGGTTGTATGCAACTACCGCTGGAATTGCCGCAAACAAGCCCATTGCTGTTGCAATAAGTGCCTCAGCAATACCTGGAGCGACCGTTGCTAGTGTCGCTTGCTGCTCTTGCGCCAAACCCAAAAACGAATTCATGATCCCCCAAACGGTCCCAAATAAGCCGACATAAGGACTAGTCGAGCCAACAGTCGCTAAGAAAGACAAATTGGCGTCGAGTCGGTCTGCTTCTCGAGCAAGGGCGACGCGCATCGCTCGCTGCGTTCCAGACATGATCGCATCGGCATCCATGTCATTTTGGCGAAGACGATTAAATTCTTTAAAACCCGCCCGAAATATGTACTCGAGACCCGGCACATTTTCGGATTCTCGATAGAGACGGCTGAGATCCATTCCAGACCAAAATCGCTCTTCGAATTCAACTTGGTTTGCTTTAGCAGTTTGGAAGTAAGCTTTACGCTGAAAAATTAGATACCAAGAAATAACAGATGCAGCCAACAAAGCCAGCATAACCAATTGCACCAACAAGCTCGCGTCTGCGATCAAGCCCCAAACAGAAATCTGATTTTCCAAAATAAATCCCCTAAGACACGCCCTGCAGAGCGCTAACTAATTGTTTTGGCATACCTTGTGGCCGACCACTATCAAGATCAACGCAGGCTACACGCACTTGCGCCTCAACGAGTTTCACGCCCTTTTCACCAACGCGCTCAACCCATTGTTTAACATCAAAGTATGATCGTTTTATTTCTAGTACTTCAGTGAATATCAGCAACTCATCATCTAAATAAGCTGACTTTCGATAATTAATATTCAAGGAAGCAACGACAAAACTCACCCCATCTGAAAGCGAGCGCCGCATTTCGAACCCTTGAGTACGGACCAATTCAGTTCGAGAACGTTCGAAAAACTTTAGATAATTGGCATAGAACACCACACCACCAGCATCGGTATCCTCGAGATAGACTCGAATAGGCAGTGAAAACGGATCCATCTATCCTATTCCCCTACAGGCATCGTTAAACCAAAATGCAACCATGCCTTTTCAGTGGCCATTCGCCCTCTAGGCGTGCGAATCATATAGCCCTGCTGAATTAAATAAGGCTCGAGAACATCCTCGATCGTTCCTCGCTCTTCACCTATTGCGGCAGCCATACTCTCAACGCCTACTGGACCACCACCAAAATTCTCAATCATCGTGAGCAGTAACTTTCGGTCCATATGATCGAAACCGCATTCATCTACACTCAACATATTTAAGGCCTTATCAGCGACCTTCTGAGTAATGCTTCCGTCACTTTTAACTTCCGCATAATCTCGTACGCGACGCAAAAGGCGGTTAGCAATACGCGGCGTACCACGAGAACGCTTAGCAATCTCGACAGCACCCTGTGACTCAATATGAATTCCAGATAAGCGAGCAGAACGCTCCACAATACTCGCCAAGTCAGCGACACTATAAAACTCGAGGCGCTGAACAATACCGAATCGATCACGCAGTGGTGACGTTAATAGTCCGGCGCGCGTGGTAGCGCCAACCAGTGTAAACGGGGGCAAATCCAACTTAATAGACCGCGCTGCTGGGCCTTCACCAATCATAATGTCGAGCTGATAATCCTCCATCGCGGGATAAAGAACCTCCTCGACATTCGCACTTAAACGATGAATCTCATCAATAAAAAGAATGTCGCCTTCTTCTAAGTTGGTGAGTAAGGCCGCTAAATCGCCTGCCTTTTCGAGCACCGGCCCAGACGTAGACTGAATGTTAGATTCAAGTTCATTAGCGAGGATATTCGCGAGCGTTGTCTTACCTAAGCCAGGCGGACCAAAAATAAGAACATGATCAAGTGCCTCTTCTCGTTTTTTTGCTGCCTCAACGAAAATAGACATTTGTTCTTTGACAACAGGCTGACCTACGTAGTCAGCTAGTAATTTCGGGCGAATAGCACGATCTTGTGCTTCTTCTTGCTTACTGCGGCCGCCGCTATTGGGCGCGGCGGAAATTAGGCGGTCTGCGTCAATCATGGCTTAAAAGAGAGTGATGAATAAAACTAGTGTACATCTCAAGCACACTGACGAAAGTTAAATATCAGTTACAGTGCCAAACACACTAGCTAGCTGAGCGAACGGAGGGCCTGCTTAATAAGATCCTCGACAGACATCCCTGCTTCAAAACTCTTCTTCACGAGCTTCGCCGCATCACTCGGCTTGTAACCTAATGCGGTTAATGCTGCCTCTGCCTCTTGCTCGACTGACTCTTCTGGTAAAGCAACGGCAGCTTGTTCCATCTCTCCAAGGCCATCGTTTTCGGTTACTACAGCGCCTAGCTTATCTCTCAACTCAATCAACAAACGCTCTGCTGTTTTTTTGCCGATACCCGGAAGCTTTACCAGCGCGCTAACATCTTCAAGTTCAACGCAGCGCTTCAAATCTGAGGCATTTAAACCAGACAGAATCGCGACACCTAATTTAGGCCCTACACCATTCACCTTGATGAGTACTCGGAAGACATCTCTGTCCGAGAGAGAAGAAAAACCATAAAGCAATTGAGCATCTTCACGCACAACAAAATGCGTATACAACACTACCTGCTCGCCAATCTCTGGCAGCGAGAATGCAGTTGATAACGGAACATCTAACTCGTAACACAGGCCATTGACGTCAATGAGTGCTTGATGGGTATTTTTAGATTCAAGCACACCCTTTATTTTTCCAATCAAAATACTTCCTAAATTATCAAAACAGACTTTCAGCCAAGCCTTATCAACTTACTCTACCGCGTCGACTGCGCGTCGCACCGGTCATTTTTATTAAGCTTTGCTGCATATGTGCATGACACAGGGCAACAGCCAAAGCATCCGCTGCATCTGCCTGTGGCGTAGCATTCAAACCCAACATATTGACCACCATATGCGCGACTTGAGATTTATCTGCTGATCCCTTGCCTACCAAAGCCTGTTTCACTTTGCGCGCAGCGTATTCGCTAGTTGGCAAGCCAGCAACATTAGCAGCCGCAATAGCAACACCTCTTGCTTGACCCAACTTAAGTGCTGAATCTGCATTACGCGCCATGAACACTTCTTCAATCGCAAACTCATCAGGACTATATTGCTGAATGAGCTGCGTAACACTATTGAAAATCAACCCCAACTTGTCAGCGAGCGAATCTTTCTGAACGCGAATACACCCACTACCTATGTAATAGCTTTTACCGGCCTTAAACTCGATCAAACCATAACCGGTAATTCGAGAACCAGGATCTATCCCTAAGATAATTGACATAAAGATCTTACAAGCAAAACAATTCAGGCGAGTTTAAAGGGGTATAACGTGACACGCCATTAAATATAAGAAATGGGAGAATCGAACTAGGAGAATATAGACAAAAACAGAATGAGGTCGAAGACAAAGATAGTAATACAAACTAGTTAAGACATGACGAACTTAGCAATCACACGATTACATCTGTCCGTCATGACTTTAATTAAGAAGCTTAAAGAGCCTTAGTTAGACTCTTCTTTCTTTGGCTCAGGAAGGTTTAGCTTAATGCTCAACTCGCGAAGCTGCTTCTTATCAACTTCACCTGGCGCCTTAGTTAGTACATCAGTAGCACTCTGTGTTTTCGGGAAGGCAATCACTTCACGAATAGAACTTGCACCTGTCATCAACATCACAAGACGGTCAAGACCAAATGCCAAACCACCGTGAGGAGGACAACCGAACTTCAATGCATCTAATAAGAAGCCAAACTTCTCTTGCTGTTCTTCTGCATCGATACCAAGAATATCGAATACAGTACTTTGCATTTCTCCATCGTGAATACGGATAGAACCACCACCAAGCTCAGTACCGTTAAGTACCATATCGTACGCACGCGACAATGCTTTTTCAGGCGCATCACGCAATTCAGCAGGTGAACAAGAAGGCGCTGTAAATGGATGGTGAATTGCTGTTAAGCCTCCGTCATCCAACTCTTCGAACATAGGGAAGTCAACAACCCAAAGTGGTGCCCACTCTGTTGTGAACATATTGAGATCTTCACCCACTTTGCAGCGCAGTGCGCCAAGCGCTTCGTTTACAACTTTTTCTTTATCTGCACCGAAGAATACAATATCGCCATTTTTAACACCTAGGCGATCCATAATTTGCATTGCAACTTCTTCGCCTAAGAACTTAACGATTGGCGACTGAAGACCTTCAACGCCTTTCTCGATTTCGTTAACCTTAATCCAAGCAAGACCTTTCGCACCGTAGATTCCAACAAACTTGGTGTATTCGTCAATTTGCTTACGACTAAGTTCCGCACCACCATCAACTTTAAGTGCTGCAACGCGACCTTTAGGATCTTTTGCTGGGCCTGCGAACACCTTAAACTCGATACTTTCCATCAAGTCAGCAACATCAACAATCTCAAGCGGAATACGTAAGTCAGGCTTGTCGCTACCGTATTTGCTCATCGCTTCTGAATAAGGCATTTTAGGGAATTCGCCAAGATCAACGTCAAGCAAGTCTTTGAACATTGAACCAACCATGCCTTCCATGTTCGCCATGATTTCTTCTTCGCTCATGTATGAAGCTTCAACATCCACCTGTGTAAATTCAGGTTGACGGTCAGCACGCAAATCTTCATCACGGAAACATTTAGCGATTTGGTAGTAGCGATCAACACCAGAAACCATCAATAGCTGTTTGAACAACTGTGGTGACTGAGGAAGTGCGAAGAAGTTACCTGGCTGAGTGCGACTTGGCACCAAGTAGTCACGCGCACCTTCTGGCGTCGCACGTGTAAGGATTGGCGTTTCAACGTCCATAAAGCCGTTGCCGTCCATGTAGTTACGAATGTAGTTCGTTACTTTTGAACGGAACATAAGTTTGTTAAGCATTTCAGGGCGACGAAGATCCATAAAACGGTATTTAAGGCGCGTATCTTCACCAACGTCTACGAATTCGTCTAGCGGGAATGGAGGCGTCTCAGCACTATTAAGAACAACAAGCTCTTTACCAAGAATTTCGATCTTACCAGTCGTCATATTCTCGTTAATCGTGCCTTCTGGACGACCACGAACCAGACCTTTAATTTGAAGAACATATTCACTTCGAACACGGTCAGCCGCTGCAAAGCTTTCTTCAGTATCTGGATCAAATACAACTTGGGCGATCCCTTCGCGGTCACGCATATCAAGGAAAATAACACCACCGTGGTCACGACGACGATGAACCCAACCACAAATGGTAACTTCTTGTCCGATCAATTCTTCTGTTACTTGACCGCAATATTGACTGCGCATAGTCCTGTCCTACTTATATTCTTACTAATACCGTTATGCAGCGCTATCGCTACTTGATGAGCTAGATGACGAACTTTTTCCAGCATCACCTGCTAAATTCTTCTTTTTGCCAGTTTTAAAATCTGTTTCATACCAGCCGCCGCCCGACAACCGGAATCCCGGCGCAGAAATCTGCTTAGAAAACGTTTCGTTATTGCACTCTGGACACGCTGTTAACGGTTCATCGCTTAATTTCTGAAGTACGTCTTTCTGAAAGCCACACGACTTACAAGCATACTCATAGATTGGCATCAAACACCTTCTTACTGAAAAACAGACGAAAACTTTCTAGCGCTAACTATTCACGCTTAAAAAAGGGGCGGTAGTATAAACAATTTTGAGGACTTGGGCAGTAGTAGAACGGCTTACTAAAGAGACTGCCTGCACGGAAGTGCACATTTTTTTAATTTATTAAATCTTTTTACAGCCCAGCAGCAAAATTATTGATCTGTGAGCAAGTTTAACAGAACTGACTTAAGCTTCTCGTTATCAAGAGGTTTCGTTAAGAAGTCATTCGTTCCAGCATCAAAACATTGCTGCCGATGCTCGTCTAAATCATTCGCGGTAATGGCCACAATAGGCAGCTCCGAATCAGCGATGCCTAGCTCATTCCGAATCTTTTGCGTTGCCGTTACACCATCCATAACAGGCATCTGCATATCCATCATAACAATGTCATACTGCTCAGCGCGCACCTTCTCAACAGCGATCTCTCCGTTATCTGCCGTATCACAATCAAACCCAAGGTCAGCCATGGCAAACTCAATCAACACTTGATTATCCATCGTGTCATCAACAATAAGACATCGCTTGCCCTTATAGGAAACAACATGATCATTTGCCAACTCGCTTTGCAGGCCTTCAGACAAATATTCAAGTATTTCTTCGGGTTCATTGTTATCAGTTTGCAAGGGGAAAGAGAGAAAGAATGTCACACCCTTTGATGATGACTCATGACGAATAGAACAACCCATAGCACCTAGAAGTTGACGCGATAAGTACAAACCTAAAACCTAAGCCTTCATGAGAACGACTCAATTACGAGTCAGCCTGCCAAAACTTCTCATAAGGCTCATGAGCAAGTAACAGCTCAGAGCCGTAATTGGTTATCGAACAAACAAAACTCTTCCGCTGATCGAAGTTGTAATTAACCTCTATGGATACGCCATCACCAAACTTACGCGCGTTATCAAAAACCTCACGTAACACGTCGTACAAGACCTGCATATCTATATAAACCTGACCTTCGAGCTCTTTGGGAACAGATTCCTTAATCCCGACACCAAGCTCATCAAACATAAGGTGCGCTTGAACCCCCACCTCTCGTAAAACAGCTTCGCACGAGTAAGCTTGGCAACTAACACCGTGTTCAAAACCATCTACGCGCTCAACATCTAACAACTGCTTGGACAGTGCATCGAGTCTTTGCCCCGCTTCAAGCACGCGCTTAGACAAATCACGTGATTCATCAGCATTGCTAACACCAGACATCAATCGTTTTGCGAATCCAATAACCGCAGTAATAGGCGTTCGTATTTCGTGATTCATCGTCCCGATAAACTCATCCTTTACACCTTGGAGACGCCGCGACTCACGCAGTAAATCTTGAAGCTCTTGCTGCTGAGCATCTATGCTTGTTAGAAGACCATTGTAATACCCCGCTAACAAACCAACTTCGGTGGATTCATTTTCAGGCAATCGCTTCGTTAGTTCTCCGCTTTCATGGTTGTGGCTGATTGACTCGATCATGTCCGACAGATCATTACGCTCTCCGTGCTCGTAAATATTGAGCCCAAGCTTTTCGGCCTCCTTACTAATTCTGAGAGGCCAAAAGCGGTTAATTAATCGCATCACCGCATACGTTAAACCAAAACCCCAAACCACAGCGATTGCCAAGCCAACAAGCTGAGGCAGCAACGAAAACTCAGAAACAAACAGAACAGGAAGCAACACTCTCACCATACCGCCATCTAAATGAACGGGCACAGCATCAACTGCATCATCAACTTCGAAGTATTCAAGTAATGATGAAAAACCTTTCATTACCCAATACGCAAGCACACCAAGCATAAGCGCTTGAGTCGGCGTAATAAGATGAGCCGAGGCACAAGACGCGACTAGCCCTGATAAGATTGCATTTATCAGAACCTTCACATCAATAATTGAGCGTCGCAGCAGTGAAAATACAACAGCAAAAGCACCCGCTCCACATGCAGCGAAAACCGTATTAACAATGACTAAAAATACGTCGATATCTGAGCGATATGCTGAACCACCGTTAAATCCTAACCAGCCTATGAACAATAAAAATCCACCGCCAACGGCTACAGGCATATTAGCGGCAAGAGCCACTTTGCGTCCTTTAACAAACACACCTTCCCGCGGACCAATAATCAAAAGTACGGCCAAAGCAATCGCACCACCCACGACGTGAACAACTGCCGAACCAGCTAGGTCTACAAACCCAAACTGTGCGAGCAGTCCAGACTGACTCTAGACATTAAAAGCAAAAAAGGGATAGATAAAGACCGCGGTAAAAACCGCTACAATGACATATACCCAGAGAGCAACGCGCTCTGAAAGAGCTCCGGAAATCAACGTTACACAGGTTGCAAAAAATAGGCTCTCATAGAGAAAGACTAGATAGCCCTCACCTTCCAATACAAGATCGCCATCAAAGACAATTGCTTGTCCGACAAACCAGAAAAGAAGAATCACTAAACATAAGTCGAGGACATTTTTTGCAGCAACGTTAACGTTGTTTTTTGAACGCACCAAACCAGATTCTAGCAATAAAAAACCTACTTGCTGGAGAAAAACTAAGAATACGCAAACGGCTAACCAGATCGCTTCAGCAGACACAGTCACCAAACTCAATAATTAGAAACTAAACAGTCAGGCTAGTCGTCATTCAGGCGTAAACGCAGTGAATTTGTAGGCTAATTTTAAAAATTGATGTAGATCAATTTGTGACGTTTAGACCAGACAGAAAAGGATAGAAATGACGGAGTTTGGACAGAAGTAAGATTCGACTCTTTATAAATTGGCGGTGAGGGAGGGATTCGAACCCTCGAACGGTTTCCCGTTACACACTTTCCAGGCGTGCGCCTTCGACCACTCGGCCACCTCACCAACACAAATAGACCGACGACCCATTTGAGAAGCGGCGTAATTTATATTAGGGATAAACCAAAAGCAAGAAGGAGTTCACTTTGCTTGATAAACAATGCCGCCGCGATACTGAATCATGTTAAACAGCTCTCCGGCAGGACCAATCGACTCAGACGCTCCCAACATTAAATAACCTTTCGGGCGAAGCTGAGCATGCATTTTTTCGAGAATCTGCCTTTTATTTTCAGGGGAAAAATAAATAAGCACGTTACGACAAAAAATCATATCGAGCTTTCCGCCCAAGGCGATATAACTATCTTGTAAATTAAGCGACTTGAACTGAATGCTCTGCTTGATATTAGGTTTAACGGTCCAAGTGTTATGAGCACCTTGATCAAAATACTTTTCAAGACGCTCCTTTGACATAC
This sequence comes from Oleiphilus sp. HI0125, assembly GCF_001635355.1. Taxonomy (NCBI): domain Bacteria; kingdom Pseudomonadati; phylum Pseudomonadota; class Gammaproteobacteria; order Oceanospirillales; family Oleiphilaceae; genus Oleiphilus; species Oleiphilus sp. HI0125. The sequence goes on along the minus strand of NZ_LWGF01000879.1, from coordinate 77,613 downwards.
CTCTATTCAAAGCTAACTGATCGTATTCACCTTTTCTTGCAACATCTAAGATTGAAGATGAAATATCTGTTGCGACGATATCTAAGCCCCTCGAACCAAGAAGAGGCTTAGCTTTGGCAAACTCATTAGCACAAATAGAAAGCGAATAAGGCTCCTGACCACTAGAGCAGGCTGCTGACCAAATCCTTGGTTTTCTAGCGCCGGCCACTGAATACAACTGCTCTAAAAGCTCGTCTTTAAAATACTTAAATGGATGATCATCACGAAACCATAAAGTCTCATTTGTTGTCATCGCATCAACAACCTTTTGACGAAGCATGTGATTGCCAAATTTTAGTTTTTCTAGAAGTTGGTCTAATGACTCAAGACCATTCTCCTCAAACAATGCGCGTAGTCGGCTGTTCACCAAATACTCTTTGTTTGCTCCAAGCACAATTCCGCAAGCGGAATCTAAAAACTCACAAAAGGCATCATAAGACTGACTATTAATCACAAAAACTTCCCTGAATTTTTATTGCTGAATATGCGAATCAATTGCCTGCATTACACGCTCAGCCAATTCGTCGGGACTAAATTTCGCCATAAAGTCGTCTGCCCCAACTTTTTTGACCATCGCTTGATTAAATACGCCACTCAGAGAAGTGTGCAACATAATATATAAATCAGATAACGAACTTTCCGATTTACACTTAGCCGTCAAGGTATAACCGTCCATTTCTGGCATTTCCACATCAGAGATCATCATACTGTAGTGATCACTCGCGCGAGAGCCATCTTCGGTGATTTCTCTTAAGTGTTGATAGGCTTGGCGCCCATCGTTTTTGAGCACTACGTCAGCACCAATGGTCTGCAAACAATTCTGAATTTGCTTTCGCGCAACCACAGAATCATCGACAACCAAAATTCGATGCTTTTGAAATTCTTCTTTGTCGCGACCGTCAAGCGTACTCTCTTTGACACTTTCATCCATCGGAGAGACTTCAGAGAGGATTTTTTCGACATCCAAAATCTCAACTAATTTGTCGTCTATTTCAGTAACGGCGGTAAGGTAGTTTTCTTTTCCAGAACCCTTCGGTGGCGGATGAATCTCTTCCCAATTTAGGTTCACGATACGTTCGACGCCTGCGACCAAAAAGCCTTGTGTATTTCGGTTGTATTCCGTGATGATAATAAATTGTTCAGTAAGATCGTCTGTAGCGACAGAACGCTGACCAGTCGCCATACCCATATCTAAAATTGGAATAGTGCCGCCCCGGATATGAGCAACACCTTTAACAACAGGATTACTTTTAGGCAGACTCGTAAGACGAGGACATTGAAGAACCTCTTTTACCTTAAAGACGTTGATGCCATATACCTGACGCCCAGCCAACCTAAATAACAGAAGCTCAAGCCTATTTTGGCCAACCAACTGCGTTCGTTGGTTTACGCTATCTAACACACCAGCCAAGGTAACACCTCGATAATTGAGAAATTAGTAAAGTCTTATCAAATCAATAATAGACCATCATTAAAAAGTAGGCCTATAGATTGCAGTAAATATCGCAAATAACGATTATTTGTCATTAAAGCGCATGTCGAAACGCCATCTATACACAATAGTTACCCTGCTTTTAGCCTCTATCGCTGCGAATAGTTCATTTGCGCAGACCTTAAATGCAGAAAATCTTATTACTGAAGCATACTCATATCTCACTATGGAACTCAGTACGTACGAGGCAAAAGGCTTCCGCACTGAATATAAGATCGGCAAAGTTTCACCGAAATTTAGTGTGCCAGTATGTGAAAGTGAAATTAAGAAAGAATTACGTAGAGATATTTTCAAAACAGCGAACAATACAATCGCCATGTCATGTGCAAGTCCAACTTGGCAAATTCATATTTCTGCCAAAGCCGCGCTATACAAGAAAGTGATTACAGCGCTGCAAAGCATTCCTAAGAACACCGCCATTAGAGAAAGCCATCTAGGTACGATGGAACAGCAGGTAAATCTCAATAGGCGTGGTAGCTACGGACATCCAGATCATCTCGTGGGAATGATTACTAAACGTAGCATTCGTCAAGGCGAAGTCATCAGCCCAACCCAGTTAAAAGCACCTATGCTCGTGCAGCGCGGAGATGAAGTTCTAATAAGCGCATCAAACAGCGCCATCCGCATTCAGATGAAAGGCGAAGCCTTGAGTGCAGGGTCTCTCGGAGAGCAAATTAGTGTTAGAAACTTATCTTCTGAGAGAATTATCCGAGCCCAAGTCCTTGAAAGAGGTAAAGTTTTAGTTGTTCTCTAAAAAAATACGAGATTTATACGAAAATTCATTAAAGTTTTTTTACTAGCTTCCGATAAACTATGCGTAAAGCAGTTAGAGTATGAAATATGAACATCGACATTAACGGTTTAAATTCTGGCAATCTTGAGAATTTGCGCGCAAAACGCAATGAAACAAACGCGCCTGCGCAAACCAAAGAGACTGCTAGTTCAAGCCCTGCTCCTCAGGCCAGTTCCGCTCAAGTTAGCTTAAGCAACACTGCTCAGATTCTTAGCCGAGCAGAGAACTCTCTCAAATCTGAGCCAGATGTTGATGCTGCGCGCGTTGCAGAACTACGCGCGTCGATTGAAGACGGAACATACAAATCAAACCCTGAAAACATGGCTCAAAAAATGCTTGATCTCGAATAGATTTATTCTTTTCGAGGCAAGCACTAATGGCTAACACCCCTTCTTCATTCGAACAACGCAAACCCGCCCTCTGTAAACAGCTGAAGCAACTTATCGATAAAGATCTTTCTGATCTTGATCAATTGCATACGACACTTTTAAACGAAGCCCAAGCTCTGAAAGATCGTAACAGCACCGAAATTGAAGTCATCGCAAAAACCAAAGGCACACTAGTTAAGAACATTGAAGATCGAGCTCGCGCCAAAGTTAAGCTCATCACTGCCTCTGGAGCACCTATCGAAGCTGGAAAAGTAAAGATGGGGATAGACGCGCTTGGTGACGCGGAGCTGTCAACTCTTTGGTCGCAATCACTTAATCAACTCGAACAGTGCAAGGAATTAAACCAAGTAAACGGTTTAGTCATTGAGCGCTCACGATCGCGAAATCAAAAAATTATGGATATGGTTCGAGGCAAACATCAAAAACCAAAGCTTTACGGTGAGAAAGGCGGCGAAAGCACGTACTCCGGCACTAACAGAATCGCAAAAGCATAAAACTGTATAGCTTTTAAGCAACCCGCGAGCTCTCGCGTGACCTCTGACTCAAACCAACCATAAAACAGCCTTTACTCGCTAGACGCTTGAGTCAAATCGCTTTAGGATTCTATTAATAACACTAACAAGCGCGGCCCTATATTATGCGAACTTGGCACTTATCTATTGCTTTAGTTTTCTCTCTTTCCTTAAACACCAGCATTGCTAACGCGAATCAAGACCCTGCGCCGTCGCATGGCCTTGCGATGCACGGAGACCTAAAATACGGTGCCGACTTTAAGCACTATGATTACGTTAATCCTGACGCTCCGAAGGACGGAACGCTGCGCTTAAGCGTGCGCTCTAACAGCTTCGATAGTTTCAATCCATTCGTCGTAAAAGGTGTCAGTGGCGCCGGGGTTTCTTATCTCTATCAAACACTCACTAATCACTCCGAAGACGAAGCGTTCTCTGAATATGGATTAATAGCCGAACAAATTATCATGCCTGCTGATCGCAGCTGGGTACGCTTTGTTATCAACGAAGACGCAGCCTTCAGTGATGGCTCTGCAATTACCGCAGAAGACGTGAAATATACATTTAACATGCTCACCACGCATGAGCGCGCACGTCCATTTTACGCGGCTTACTACGGAGATGTGGTTGATGTGGTTATTGAAGACAGTAGAACTATCACATTTAAGTTTAAAGACGACAAAAACAAAGAACTCCCTCTAATTCTTGGTCAGATGCCAGTGCTATCAAAAGCATATTGGGAAAAAGTCGGGTTTGGTTCTGCGGGCTTAGATATCCCTGTTGGTAACGGCCCTTATGTTATTGACCGCTTTGAAGCAGGTCGTTCGATCACCTACAAGAGAAACCCCGATTACTGGGCAAAAAATTTACCAACAGCGAAAGGTAAATATAATTTCGATGAAATCGTTTACGAATACTACAGCGACAACACTGTTGCTCTCGAAGCATTCAAAGCGGGTGAATACGATTTTAGAACCGAGACCACAGCTAGAAACTGGGCCACACAGTATAAAGGTAAGCTGTTCGATTCAGGCGAGCTAATCAAAGAAGAAGTCAAACACGAACGCCCATCGGGTATGCAGGCATTCGTTCTCAATACCCGCAAAGCATACTTGAGCGATCCTAAAGTAAGACGCGCGCTCACTTATGCCTTTGATTTCGAATGGACTAACAGCAACTTATTCCACAGTACTTATAAAAGATCTTTGAGCTATTTCGAAAACTCTGAATTGGCGTCTTCCGGCGTCCCAGAAGGCGAAGAACTTGCCATCTTAGAAAAATTTAAGACACAGCTTCCAGCAGAAGTATTTACCACGCCCTATTCTGTACCAAGCACAGCAAAACCAAACTCTATTCGCAAAAATCTGCGCTCAGCGATGAGCTTGTTAAAGGAAGCTGGCTACGACGTTAAGAACGGCAAGCGCGTTGATCAAAATGGAAACCCATTTAAACTCGAATTCTTAATGTTCCAAAAAGACTTTGAACGAGTCGTTCAGCCTTTCATTAAGAATTTAGAAAGACTAGGCATTGATGCAAGAATTACAGTTGTTGATACAACTCAGTATATTAATCGTTTGCGCGATTTTGATTTCGATGTCGTTGTCAGTGGCATTGGCCAATCTAATTCGCCAGGCAATGAACAACGTGAGTATTGGAGCTCCAGTAAAGTTGCTGTGCCGGGATCACGTAATTATGCAGGTATCAACGACCCAGTTGTCGACGAACTAATTGAAATGGTTATTAGCGCTCCAGATAGACAATCTCTTATCACTCGCACGAGAGCTTTAGATCGAGTATTACTCTGGGGCCATTACGCGATTCCAAATTGGTACAACCCAGTTGATCGCATCGCGTATAGCAAGAAGCTTGCTCATCCCGAAGTTACACCAAAATCGGGCATTTACTTAGACGCTTGGTGGGTGAAGTAACAGAAATGCCCGCCTACATATTTAAGCGTTTGCTTCTTATGATCCCTACCCTGTTTGGGATCATGCTTCTCAACTTTGTGATTGTCCAAGCAGCTCCCGGCGGCCCTGTAGAACGCATGCTCGCTCAAACCCAAGGAATGGAATCAGATGTCCAAGCCCGTTTAGGGGGCGGCTCTGATACTGCCATGAGCGGCTCAACTAGTGAAAGCTCTAGTTCCAAATACAAAGGTGCTCAAGGCCTCGACCCAGAACTCGTTGAGCGAATCGAGAAGCTTTATGGCTTCGATAAACCTGCGCATGAACGCTTTTGGATCATGATAAAAAGCTATCTCAGCTTTGATTTCGGAGATAGTTTTTTTCGAGATAAAAGCGTCACCGATCTTGTTCTCGAAAAAATGCCCGTATCTATATCACTTGGGCTTTGGTCTACGCTAATCATTTATATGCTATCGATACCAATGGGTATCAAAAAGGCTGTCAATGACGGCAGTCGGTTTGACGTCTGGACGAGCAGCGTCATTATCGTTGGTTATGCGATTCCAGGTTTTTTATTCGGCGTGTTACTTATCGTTTTATTTGCCGGCGGAAGTTACTGGGATCTATTTCCCCTTCGCGGACTTACCTCAAGCAACTACGACCAACTCTCGTGGTTTGAGCAAATTCTCGACTATGCATGGCACCTAGTTTTGCCCGTGACGGCAATCGTAGTGGGCGGTTTCGCAACACTCACGATGCTCACCAAAAACTCCTTCTTAGACGAAATCAATAAGCAATATGTCGCAACCGCGCGCGCGAAAGGACTCACTGAGAATCGAGTGCTTTACGGCCATGTCTTTCGAAACGCGATGCTTATTGTTATTGCGGGAATGCCGAGCGCACTAATTGGTATATTTTTTACCGGCTCCATGCTTATCGAAGTCATATTCTCTCTAGATGGTCTCGGGCTATTAGGTTTCGAAGCAGCTCTAAATCGAGATTATCCAGTCATGTTTGGAACCCTCTATATATTCACCATTGTCGGATTGCTGCTGAAGCTGATTAGTGACTTGACCTATGTGCTCATCGATCCGCGAATAGACTTTGAAAGTAGAGAGTCATAATGCAGTTACTCAATACCGACAATTGGTCGCCTCTTAATCGTCGTCGCTTAGAAAATTTCAAAGCAAACCGACGCGGGTATTACTCTCTATGGGTTTTTCTGGCGCTATTTTTTTTCTCATTGTTTGCTGAGCTTGTCGCTAACGACAAACCTCTGCTCATATATTTTGATGGGAGCTTCTATTCTCCGATTAGCCAAGTCTATGCAGAGACCGAATTTGGAGGGGAATTTGAAACAGAAGCCGATTATCGTGATGAATACGTCGTCGAGCTAATCGAAGAGAAAGGCTGGATGCTATGGCCACTTATTCGCTATAGCTACGACACGCACAACTATAACTTGAGTGAACCAGCGCCCTCCTCCCCCACGTCTGATAATTTGCTGGGCACAGACGATCAGGCGCGAGACGTATTTGCGCGAGTAATTTATGGCTTTAGGATCTCTGTCTTATTCGGCTTAGCGTTGACAATTTTCTCATCCATGATTGGAGTAGCTGTTGGCGCATTACAAGGATACTACGGCGGAAAAGTCGATCTAATTGGCCAGCGATTCATAGAGATTTGGTCAGGGCTACCAGTACTATTTCTGCTAATCATTCTATCAAGCATGATTGAACCGAGCTTCTGGTGGTTACTTGGAATCATGCTGTTATTCAGCTGGATGGGCTTAGTCGATGTTGTTCGCGCTGAATTCCTGCGCGCACGTAATCTTGAATATGTTAGAGCGGCTAGAGCCTTAGGCCTGAACAATGCAGGCATTATGTTTCGCCACATACTACCGAATGCGATGGTTGCAACTTTAACCTTTATGCCGTTCATATTGACGGGGTCTATCACAACTCTTACTTCGCTCGATTTCTTAGGGTTTGGCCTACCTCCCGGATCTCCTTCACTTGGCGAGCTGATCTCGCAAGGTAAAACAAACCTTCATGCACCTTGGCTTGGAATGACAGCGTTCATCGTACTTGCTCTTATGCTCTCATTACTCGTATTTATCGGCGAAGCAATGCGCGATGCCTTTGATCCGAGAAAGATTTAAACGGAACTTATCATGACTACACCAATTATTTCCGTCCAAGATCTGAGCATCGCTTTTGAACATAACAATGTTCAGCAAGCCGTAGTTCACAACGTTAGTTTCGATGTATTCAAAGGAAAGACACTCGCTCTTGTAGGTGAAAGTGGATCTGGCAAATCTGTCAGCACGAATGCGATCATGCAGCTCCTTCCAAAACAAACTGTCCGTTACACATCAGGTAAAATCACCTTCGAAGGTCACGACCTACTCCGAGCTGACGAACGTCATCTAAGAGGTGTGCGAGGCAACAAAATTGGAATGATTTTCCAAGAGCCAATGACCTCTCTTAATCCTTTACATACAGTTGAGAAACAAATTAGTGAGGTGCTTGAGATACATCAAGGACTTCGCGCTCACCAGTGCAAAGAGCGCTGCCTTGAGCTCTTACGTTTGGTTGGAATACCAGAACCGGAACGAAGACTAAGCGCCTACCCTCATGAGCTTTCTGGAGGGCAAAAGCAGCGCGTAATGATTGCTATCGCTCTTGCTAATGAACCAGAGGTACTCATCGCCGATGAACCAACAACAGCGCTAGATGTAACGGTTCAAAAGCAGGTTTTAGAGCTAATCGCTGATCTACAGACAAAACTAGATATGGCCATCATTCTCATTTCGCATGATCTCAATGTCGTCAGACAATATGCAGATCACGTATGCGTTATGCGACATGGGCACGTTGTAGAACAAGGCAATGCCAAAGCAATATTCAATTCTCCAACAGACGAATACACGCAAACGCTAATTAACTCAGAACCAAGCGGCTCTCCATACCCTGTTGAAGAGAATGCCGATACGATTCTTCAAACAGAACAGTTAAGTGTTGATTTTATTCTTAGACGTAATCTTTTCGGCAAACCGACACGCAGCTTTCAGGCTGTAAAGCAAATGGACCTGTCATTAAGAAAAGGTGAAACACTAGGTATTGTTGGCGAAAGTGGCAGCGGCAAAACTACGACTGGAATGGCGATACTAAAGTTGCTCGATTGCACGGGTTCAATCACCTTCAATGGAAAACGAATTGACCAGTTAAACCAAAGCCAGTTCCGTCCTTTTCGTCGTGAAATTCAAATCGTTTTTCAAGACCCATTTGGAAGCCTAAGCCCCCGAATGTCGATTGGCCAGATCATTGCTGAGGGCCTTGATATTCACGGCATTGGCTCGGAATCTGAGCGAGAGCAAATGATCATCGACGCGCTAACTGAAGTTGAGCTCGACCCAGAAGTGCGACATCGCTATCCACATGAATTTTCGGGCGGACAGCGCCAGCGTATCGCTATTGCACGAGCTTTGATCCTCAAGCCTGAAATCATTATTTTGGATGAACCGACATCGGCGCTAGATAGAAGTATCCAAGTTCAAGTAATCGAGCTACTTAAGAATATCCAGAAAAAGTATCAGATCGCTTATATCTTTATTAGTCACGACTTGGCTGTTGTCCGCGCATTAAGTCATCGCGTTATGGTCATGCAACACGGCCAAGTTATCGAACAAAACGATTGTGAACAGCTCTTTTCATCTCCACAGCATGAATACACAAAAGAATTGCTTGATGCCGCATTCTTTTACGGACACAATCCGGCGACCGCTTAAACAGATTATTTCTAAGGGATCACTATGGGCTTTTTAGCTGGTAAAAAAGTACTTATTATCGGTGTAGCAAGTAAGCTTTCCATTGCTACCGGCATCGCAGACGCTATGCATCGCGAAGGCGCTGAAATTGCACTGACTTACCAAACAGAGAAGCTGAAAAAAAGGGTTGTTGATTTTGGGAAAAAATGGAACAGCCAATTAATTCTTCCCTTAGATGTATCTGACGATGCGCAAATTGAAGCCGTTTTTGAAGAGATTTCAAAGCAGTGGGGTTCTATCGACATTGTGGTGCATTCAGTTGGTTATGCGCCTGCTCATGAACTAGAAGGCGATTATGTTGATGCGACCACTCGTGAAGGATTCGCTATCGCCCATGATATCAGCGCCTATAGTTTCGTTGCGCTCGCTAAGTACGCACGTCCTTTGATGAAAGAAAAAGGCGGTTCATTGCTTACATTAACTTATCTTGGCGCACAACAGGTCGTTCCGAATTACAACGTTATGGGCCTTGCTAAAGCGAGCCTTGAAGCCAATGTTCGATACATGGCGAATAGCTTGGGCGCAGATGGTATTCGCGTGAATGCTATCTCCGCTGGTCCGATTCGAACATTAGCTGCTTCAGGAGTTAAAAACTTCAGAAAAATGTTGAATGAAACCGCTAAGCAAGCCCCATTGAAGCGCAATGTTACTATCGAAGAAGTGGGTAATGCGGCTGCATTTATGTGTAGCGACTTAGCGAGTGGAATTAGTGGAGAGATTTTGTTCGTTGATGGCGGATTTAATACCACCGCTATGCATCCTTTGGACGATGCCTAACTAAGTTAGCTAACGTAAACAGCACTAGTTCACTGAATAGTCTGCTAGTTTGCGTATGCTTACGGTTTTACTGGGAAGTTAGAGAGAAACAACTGCGTATGTTTCGCATTTTAAAAGTTGCGCTAGTCACTTTGAGCATTGTATTGCTTGGCGCGTGTACGAATATGAAGGGTGCGTCTAAATCCTCGACTTCTCTGACTAGTTTTCTAGGTTTTTCGGAATTACCTGATTGGTACATCACTTCCCGCTATACCTATCCTGACTCAGACTATCGCGATAATGACTTTGGCTTACCTGTGCATTTTCGTGATGTAGGCGAAGGCGATACCATTGTCCTTATCCATGGCGAGCTTTCCTCTGTTCACACATGGAACCGCTGGGTCGAAATACTTCGCCAAGAATTTCGTGTTATCGCGATTGATTTACCTGGCTCAGGTTTAACGGGGGCACCACGCTGCATTCGCTCACCAGAAGATCTATGTCCTGAAAACTTAAGTCGTGATTACCTGAGTCATACCCTCACCTACCTAATTGAAGATCTCAAGCTCCGAAACTTTCATTTAGTCGGTGCTTCTTACGGCGGATATTTAGCTGCACGTTACGCTATAGACAACCCAAATAAAGTAAAAACTCTTACTTTGGTATCGCCTCTTGGCATGCAGCAAGAGCCCCCTTTCATGGTCCGATACTTAGATAATACAGGCCTACTTTCCGAGTATTTTCAACCATCAACAATCGTTACCACAATGGTAGATGATTTTTACGCCAATCCAGAAAAAATCACCCCCGACACCCTCCAGCGTTACATCCATCTTTTGCAAGGCCCAGGAGCGCATGCGACAAATGTACGTCACGCCAGCCTAGCGCGCGAGCTGATGGAGTACGGAACTCAAGAGACTCTGAGTAACATTGAAAATCGCGCTCTAATTATGTGGGGAAATAAAGACAAATGGGGTGACTTCGAGCACGCCGAGAGATGGGTGGAAGAAGTTCCAAATGCAATGATGGTTGAGTATAAAGGAATCGGGCATTTGGCGATGGAAGAGCATGCAGAAGACTCTGCCTATGACTTAATTGCTTTCATAAACGACGAACCTCTGCCGACTCTCGAAGGCTTAGGCCGCAATTCCTTCACCTTACAAGATGCGGTTAATTCTGTAGGTGATAAAGAAGCCTTATTTGGTGATGGCTTACCAGAAATGACTGACGAGCAATAGGTAAAAGCACACCGCTCGTTAATTTAAGAAATTAGCGAGCAAGCCCTTCCAATCATCAATACCTGTTTGTTCAGAATCCAAAAACTCAAAACCTATAAGAAAGCCGTCATTATGGGTACGTACCCAACGGACTTCTCCTGCTAGTCGATAGTTTTTGTCATATTCATCAAGATCGATCACAAGCGTATGAATCGCTCCGACTTTCATTGAATCGTCGGCTAGCAACTGAGCGCCCGTTGCAGAGATGTCCAGCACTTCACAGCGAACAATTTCAGGGCTCGAAGTTTCATCTGGTGTCGGTGTAACGAGTTCAACAAAGATTTCGCCACTGCGATACATCCGTGCTTCGCGGCGCCGCTCGTCATCACTGTAATACCTAATCATATATTCCTTTACCGAAGCTTGTTTTTGTTTTGAATAACAAAAGTATAGACAGCGATGTTCAAAAGGTTATCGATAATCACAGGTTTTTTCATAATGTTTCACGGAACATTCGCTATGCCGTTGCAAAGCATTAACGTTTAGGTCAACATCGTGCCCACAAAGACAAACTTTCTGTTGTTAAAACAATAACCTGTCGGAAACGAAACGATATCAGTAGGTTAAATAAATGAGCGCTGAATTAGATAATATAAATGTTGCGAGCCAAGAACTCCTTATTACTCCCGCACAACTAAAGCAAGACATCCCTCTTACCGAGAAAGCGAAAGAAGTTGTCACTGAAGGTCGCGAAACGATCAATAATATCCTTGATCGCAAAGACAAGCGTATCTTCCTTGTTGTCGGTCCTTGTTCAATTCATGACATTGATGCTGCCAAAGATTACGCCCTAAGGCTAAAAGAATTGGCAGACAAAGTAAGCGACACTATTTACCTAGTCATGCGCGTTTATTTTGAAAAGCCACGCACAACGATTGGCTGGAAGGGATTGATCAATGACCCACATCTAAACGATTCATTTGAAATCGAAGATGGTCTTCATATTGGTCGTAAGCTTCTGATCGACATCGCAGAAATCGGCCTACCGACTGCTACAGAAGCGCTTGATCCGATTTCTCCGCAATACCTTCAAGACACAATCTCTTGGTCTGCAATCGGAGCAAGAACAACTGAATCGCAGACACACCGTGAAATGAGCTCTGGTCTGTCTGTTGCTATTGGCTTTAAAAACGGAACAGATGGTGGACTTGGTGTAGCAATCAATGCACTTGGATCAGTCGCACACCCTCATAGCTTCCTGGGAATCAACCATGAAGGCCAATGTTCAATTGTACGTACAAAAGGTAACCCATACGCACACGTTGTATTGCGTGGCGGCGGCGGTAAGCCAAACTACGATTCCGTGAACGTTGCGCTCTGCGAACAAGCTCTAGAGAAAGCAAATCTGGCAAGCAATATTATGATTGATTGTAGCCATGCAAACTCAAACAAAGATCCAGCATTGCAACCACTGGTAATGCAAGACGCTACGAATCAAATTATTGACGGTAACAAGTCAATCATTGGATTGATGATCGAAAGTAATATTAATTTCGGGAATCAATCAATTCCTGAAAACTTAGAAGAGCTGGAATACGGCGTATCTGTGACAGATGGTTGTATTGATTGGGAAACCACAGAGAAAGCTATTCTAGATATGCATGCGAAATTGAAGGACGTTCTTCCTACACGCTAAGCATCTCAAGCGCTGCTTTCATTATCTCAGCAGCGCTTAACCTCTCTATGCACTAATTTTTTGTTCTTGAGTTATTCTTTTTATCGTTAAATCTTCTATATAACAGCGATCTTCAACTTTTAACCCCGCACAAGCTACTGCCAGTTTTTGTATCGGACCTTTGGTTTGCAAATCAATGACGGCAGACATCATTGTACTTGCCTTATCGTTTACACTTTGCTCTTCGACCAGGGCTACATAATCGCCACTAGAATCGGAATAAGATAGACACAGCGTAACCAAGCGAGACTCCTCCGAAAAGCCAAACCTCAGCCAGCTCGCGACCTCAAAACTATGCTGCTGGCTTCTCTTATCAAGGGCAGTTGTAGACTTTTGTTTTGATTTCGAAAAACGGGATAGCAATCCTTTTGATTTGCTGACCTTATTAATTGTGGTTTGAGGCTCGTTCAAGCCGACGCTCGGGAGAGATACGTTTTGCAACTCTAGGATACGAATTGCAGATTTAGGAATGATGTTCATAATGTGCCTAACAGTGCTACTACTAGATTCATTATGACGCTTAATGTCAGTTTCAGTCGGTCATGGTTATCTTAGGGCGCGTGAAGCGCAGCAATGAAAAACAATTCGCTACATTTCGATTCACACAATTACACACTTAGTTAAGACTGCCATCCCAACTTTTCGTGAAGATTCACGACAGTACCAATAATAATAATCGTTGGAGCCTTAAGCTCAGCAGCCGTAACGTCCGCCGCTACGCGAGACAGAGAGCTAATCAATACACGCTGGTCTGGTAAGGTTCCGCGTGAAATAACTGCCACAGGCATATCCTGCGACATGCCTTGATTCACTAGACCTTCTGCAATTTGAGGTAAAGCGACCAAGCCCATATAGAATACGAGCGTTTGCTGTTCAGCGACAAGGCTAGGCCAATCTAACTCCGAGCTATTATTCTTCAAATGCCCAGTCACAAAACGCACAGATTGAGCATGATCTCGATGCGTCAATGGAATTCCCGAATAGCTCGCACACCCTGCAGCTGCAGTAATACCCGGAACAACTTGAAATGGAACGCCATGCTCTGAGAGCGTTTCGATCTCTTCCCCACCCCGCCCAAATATAAAGGGGTCTCCGCCTTTTAAGCGAAGAACACGTTTACCTTGTTTGGCGAGTTTAGCTAGCAATTCGTTGATACTTTCCTGTTGCATCGTATGATGAGAACGCCGCTTACCGACATCTATCATATCCGCGTCTTGGCGAACTAGGTTGAGTATTTGGGGCGACACAAGACGATCAAATAACACGACGTCTGCCTGTCTAATCAACCGCAATGCTTTAAAGCTAAGTAAATCAGGATCACCAGGCCCTGCACCAACGAGATAAACTTCTCCAACGCCATGCGTGGAACTCGTTATGCTATCTAAGCTCTCTAGTAACAAACGCTCCGCGTCTTCATCACGTCCACTGTATACAAGATCTGCAACACGACCTTCTAGCTGACGCTCCCAAAAAGCACGACGGGCATTAATAGTTGAGAGCTTTTCTCGTACCTTATCTTTATAGCGTAATGCTAGCTCAGCCAAAGCTTCGAGCCTTGCCGGCAATACGGATTCGATACGATTACGAACAAGGCGAGTTAAGGTAGGATGCTGACCTGCACTCGATACCGCGACCGATATCGGGCCTCGATCAATTACAGCAGGAAGCAAAAAATCACTATCGTCAATGGAATGTGCCACATGAACTGGGATACCAGCTTGGCGAGCCTGCTGAGCAAAAAAGACGTCAGCGCTATGATCTTCAGATGCCGCAACTGCAAAAATAACGTTTTCAAACAATTGAGAGCTAAGAGAATCAAGGCCTGTACTATGAATAACATCCACCGATTCAAACTCAGTAAACCTATCCTTAGCAGTCTCATCAATACTAATTACGGTAATCGGAAATCCTGTTCGTTGTAGAAATCGAACTTTTCTAGTCGCAACGTCACCACTACCAAAGACAAGAACTGACTGCCCTTGCGGCTTAAAATACAACGGAAGCCAGTTCATAAGAGCGTCTCTTAGCGAATAACGTCGATATTACCCATGTATGATTTAAGTGCTTCTGGCACTTTAATCGAACCATCTTCTTGCTGATAGTTTTCAAGTACCGCAATCATGGTACGACCTACCGCTAAACCTGATCCATTCAGGGTATGCACCAATGCCGGCTTCCCGCTAGCTTGGTCACGGTAACGCGCTTGCATGCGACGAGCTTGGAAGTCACGCGTGTTGCTACATGACGAGATTTCACGATAAGCCTGCTGACCTGGTAACCAAACCTCCAAGTCATAGGTTTTTACCGCTGAGAAACCTAAATCACCACCACAAAGCATCACTTTTCTATAAGGAAGCTCCAAAGCCTGAAGAATACCTTCGGCATGCGACGTTAAGGTTTCAAGCGCGGCGTCAGAATCTTCTGGTTTTACTACCTGAACGAGTTCAACTTTATCGAATTGATGCTGACGGATCATACCTCGCACATCACGCCCATAAGAACCTGCTTCACTTCTGAAACAAGGTGTATGACACACGAATTGTAATGGTAGCTCAGCTTCTTCAACAATTTCATTACGAACAATATTTGTCGCAGGAACCTCTGCAGTAGGAATCAGATAAAACTCTCTATCTGCATGGAGCTTAAATAAATCTTCTGCAAATTTTGGCAACTGACCGGTACCGTACAAAGACTCGTCATTGACGATGTACGGCAGGTATAGCTCTTCATAGCCATTAGTCTCGGTATGCGTATCAAGCATAAATTGAGCAAGAGCACGATGTAATTTAGCTAAGGCGCCACGCATCAATACAAAGCGCGATCCGGTTAGCTTACTTGCTGTTTCGAAATCTAATTTGCCCAAGCCTTCGCCTAACGCAACATGATCCTTCACTTCAAAATCAAACGTAGTTGGTTCGCCCCAAACAGCGACTTCGACGTTATCATTTTCGTCGTTACCAGTAGGAACCTCTTCGTCAGGAATGTTTGGCATTCCAGCTAACAACGCATTTAACTCATCTTGAAGAACTTTAAGCTCGGCTTTTTTCTCTTCTAAAGCAGCGCCCATCTTATCCATTTCAGCAATTAGTGGTGCAATATCTTCGCCGGCCGCTTTGGCTTTACCAATTCCCTTCGAACGGGCATTACGCTCGCTTTGCAAGGTCTCAGTTTCCACTTGAATCGCTTTACGTCTTTCTTCTAAAGCTTCAAATCCGGCTACATCAAGCTCATATTTTTTGATTTTAAGGCGCTCTGCAATTGCTTGAGCGTCGCTACGAATAAGTTTTGGATCTAACATGACTAATCAACTTCGTTTAATTTTGTTCAATTCTTTATGCGAGGCAGTAACGACTAATTACAATACCCAACCACAGTGCCGTAATAGACAACAACACTGAACTAAAAATATAAAGTAGCGCATACGAAAGCGCACCTTTCTCAATGAAAGCCCACACCTCTAGAGAGAACGCGGAAAAGGTCGTGAAAGCACCAAGGCCTCCCGCCATAATGACAGGTTTCAAGTCTGGGTGAATAATAGCTTTTTCGACAATCGCAACATAAGCGACTCCCATCAAAAACGACCCAACCACATTGACGGAAAGAGTCGCCCAAGGGAAAAAACGCTGGCCGACAAGAAGAGTGACACCGAAACGTAACAGTGCGCCAACTGCGCCTGCTATGGCAACGCCAATAAGCACTTTCATTTCCCTGAACCTCCCTTCTTGATTGTAGACGCAGTGTACCGACCTTATTCGGTGATTACACTATTGCCTTCAACAACTTTCTTATCTTTTAAGCACTGGTTGCAATAACAAGACAAGTGCTGAGCACCCGACACTGACTCAGCGTTCACTGAATCCAAATCAAAACCACCTTCAGGTAGGCACCAACATCTCACTTGCAAAAGATTCGATTCCGCGTCCAGCGCAGCCATACCGCATTTGTTTTCGTTACCGCAAGACGGGCAAACAGCTTTATTATTCACTCGTACTTTCAAAACGTTGCGCTGCGCGATTCTTTTTCACCACATCAGGCGTAAATACTTGGCCCGTCATTGCGATGAAAATACCGCTTTCCTTGCTTTGTAGCGCACCTAACGCCACACCAACGTTAAAGAGACCATCGCTATCAAGAAAACGTGCTGGACGCATAGCTCCCGTAAAAACAATCGTTTTTCCAGGCATATCACCAAGCGCCTGAGCACTGTCGACCATCGTGTCTGTACCATGTGTCACAAGCACTTTGTCACATTCAAGACTTTCTATGCACGCCTTCAGCGCCGCGCGGTCGACGTCCGTTAACTCTAAACTATCTTTGCGACAAATCTCATGCTGTTCAACTTCAACGCCAGACCCAATACGGGCCAACAATTCCGGGATGATTGACTCAACAACTTTATAATCGCTAAGCGCATCAAAGTAATCTTTATCTATCGTACCGCCGGTTGTAACTAATGCTATTTTCGTCATCGTTTACCCTTCGAACCTCGTCGATTTTTCTTAGAGCGGCGACTTTCAAACGCCTTCGCTTCATTCTTGCGATTCGCTTTGACTTTGTCTTTTGCCGATAACTTATTAGTAGGATTCGCAAACGGATTCTCGCTCGATTTAAAATCAAAACGAATCGGCGTACCTTTTACTTTCAATACTTTTCTGAACGTATTTTCCAAGTATCGCTTGTAGCTATCTGGCAAGTCATCGGTTTTAGAACCATGAACAACAATAACAGGTGGGTTTGAACCGCCTTGGTGCGCGAAACGCAATTTGATTCTACGTCCACGAACAACAGGTGGCTGATGATCGCTTACTGCATCTTGAAGCAGTTCTGTCAGTCGTTTTGTTGGCCATTTAGCAAATGCTGACTTGTATGCCTGATCTATAGACTTATACATGTCACCCACACCACTTCCGTGCTTCGCAGAAATAAAGTGTGTATTTGCATAATCCATAAAGACTAATCGGCGAGAGAGCTCATTTTTTACAGCGTCTTTTTCTTCACCAGTCATGCCGTCCCATTTATTGACAGCAATAACAATCGCGCGTCCAGCATCCATTGCAAAGCCAAGTAGGTGAAGATCTTGCTCAACAACTCCCTCACGAGCATCGATCACTAATACCACTACGTTGGAGTCAGCGATCGCCTGCAGTGTTTTTACAATTGAAAACTTCTCAACCGTCTCTTTTACATTTTTACGGCGACGAACACCTGCAGTATCGATTAGGGTGTAGGGCTTCTCTCTACGTTCGTAAGGAATATAAACGCTGTCTCGCGTTGTACCAGGCATATCGAAAACAACGACACGTTCTTCCCCCAGTAAGCGATTCACCAAGGTTGATTTACCAACGTTAGGACGACCAATGATTCCGATACTACAACCATGACGCTCTTGGTCTTCCACCTCATCAGCTTCTGGAAAGTTATCGATAATCTCACTAGTCAAAGACGTGATGCCACGATTTTGTGAGGCTGCAGTTAAGTGATGGGTTCCTATACCAAGCTTATAAAAATCAGCTTCCACTGCGTCTTGGCTCAACCCATCAATTTTATTCACGACAAGTTCGCACGGCTTACCTGACTGTCGTATCGACTTAGCAATAACCTCATCGGCGGGTGTTAGGCCGTCTCTTGCTGATACAACAAACAGAACCAAATCCGCTTCTTCAATCGCAAGATATGACTGTTCGGCCATCGCCATATCGATGCCTTCTTCGTCTCCCGTCAAACCACCCGTATCAATAACGATATACTTCTTATCGCCATGGTGACCCTCGCCATATTTTCTGTCACGAGTCAGCCCCGGATAGTCAGCAACAATCGCATCGCGCGACTTTGTCATCCGGTTAAAGAGAGTTGATTTCCCAACGTTTGGTCGCCCTACTAGAGCTATTACAGGAACCATTTAATCGTATTCCGCTTAAAGATTTAATTCGTAGGTGTACAGATTGCCAGAACGAGTATAGACGTAGAGTGTGGATTCAACGACTTTGATGCGTCCTAATACGCCATCACTATCGGGGCGAACACGCCCTACAAGATCGCCATTGCTTAAATCAAGAAAATGAACATAACCCTCAAAATCAGCGACCACTCCATAATTTAGAATTGTCGTAACAGCACCTAAACGTCGGTATAGGAGTTTTTCCGTTTCCCAAAGCTCTTTGCCTGTCGATGCCTCGACCGCAAAAACTCTTCCGTCGGAATCTGCAGAAATAATAGTATTCCCATCTTTGGACACACCTACGCCTGAATAAGAGGATAAGGCCATCGACCACAAGGTTTCACCAGTAGTAAGACTTATGGCTTTCAAGTCGCCTTGATAAGCGGTTGCATAAAGTGTTCTTCCGCTTAAGACAAAAGTTCCATCGACATCTACTAGACGTTCAAGCTCAGTGCGTCCGCTTGGTGTTCCCAAGTTGACAGACCATTGCTGACGACCCGAATCAATCGCAATACCGATCAAGGCCCCATTAGCGAGACCCACATATACTGAGTCACCGCTAATTAAAGGAGAAGATGTGCCGCGCAGAGAAAGAACGGGCGTATCGCTATCATAACGCCACCTTTGTGCTCCAGTATCAGCGTTAATCCCAAATACCTTCCCATCGCTGGCATGCACAACTACCGTAGACCCGTCGCTTGCTACAACACTCAGTGCTTCTGAACTTAATCGCGCTTGCCACAATTCTTGGCCATTGCTACGAGATAAAGCAATAAGTTGCCCTTGGAACGTATTCACATAGAGCTGGCGACTATCTCCCGACACACCGCCACTAACCCTGCGATCTAAATCTACTTCCCACTCTAAACGACCAGTTTCTGTGGAGCGAGATTGCAATTCACCATCTATGTCGATTGTGAATACGCTGGGCCCACTAACGAAGGGCTCTAGCTGCAGTTGTAATTCATCATCACCAGAACCTGCATCAGCGTCCCACGCTTTATCAACAGAAATCGGGTTTTCAATACGTGATAATTCTGTAGGAATGTTTCCAGTGTCAGAACTACAAGCAAAAAGCGCGGTAAAAACCGCGCTCAAGCCAAGACACTGTATAAGTCTCTTTGTCATACTATGATCCATGAAGGTGACTAAAGGCTCTGTGTGTCCACACCCAAGTCTGACAATTTGACACCTAAAAGTGGTGCTCGTTGTGGCGCATCTTTCACCATATCAAACGCCGCTAGATAACTTTCTTTTGCTGACTCGCGATCACCTTGAAGAATGTAGATATCGCCCTTAATTTCAAGATATGCAGGGGCGAATGCTTCATCTGATGCATCAAGTAAAGCATGCGCAGCTTCATACTCACCTTTCGCTGATAGAATGCGAGCTTTACGAGCATTAACGATATGGATCGTACGCGGGTCTTCATTTGATTCTAAAACGAAATCAAGTTCTGCAAGCGCGGTATCGTAATCTTTGGCAGTCACGGCTTGTTTCGCCAAGAACAATGCTGCAAAACGCGCATATTCAGAATCTGTAAATTTCTCTTTAAGCTCGTTCGCAATAAAGCTAGCTGACTGGTCGTCGCCTAAGCCTGCTTGCTGGGTAGAGATGCTAACCAACTGCTGATATAACGCAGAGGCTGTCGCTTTATCACTCTCTACGTTGTTTTGCCATGCACGATAACCAAATACAATTGCAAGAGCAGCAACAACGGCTAGCAACACAGAACTACCGTTATTCTTCCACCAGTTTTTAATCGCTGCGATTTGTTCTTCTTCGGTCTTAAACTCGTCCACAAATTACTCCACATAACTCAATTTCTTATTAGCAGCTCATCAGCCACGCAGTAGTTTACTGCATTCAAACAACGATGTATTTAATCAAATCACTTTGAGCAACGCTTTTTTGTTCTTCATCACTCTTTAAAGGCTTAACCAAAGCTGTGTCGGTATCAATTTCGTTACGGCCAAGAATAACCGCATAGCGCGCACCAGACTTGTCCGCTTTTTTCATTTGAGATTTGAACGAGCCCTGCCCCATATTTTGCAACACACGAAGACCACCTTCAGATCGCAAGTGACCCGCTAATTCGAAGGCTTTCATTTGAGTACCATCACCGGCGGCGACAATATAAACATCCGCAACCACATTAAGCTCTTCAGGGAATACCTTAAGCTCTTCGAGCAGAAGAACAAGACGTTCTACACCCATCGCAAAACCAACGCCAGGAGAACCCTTTCCACCAAGCTGTTTTACCAAGCCATCGTAACGACCACCCGCACACACCGTACCCTGCGCACCAAGCGCATCGGTAACCCATTCGAACACCATATTCGAGTAGTAATCTAGGCCACGTACTAATTTAGGATTCACTACATAGCGAATACCTAAACCATCCAAAAATGCCGTTAATTCTGCAAAGTGCTTTTTCGAATCTTCACCGAAGAAGTCTGTGAGAACAGGCGCCTGCTCAAGTATTTTTTGAGTCTGCTCAGACTTTGAATCCAAAATTCTCAATGGATTTGTATCAAGACGGCGAACACTATCTTCATCAAGCTGGTCTTTGAAATCAGATAAATAAACCACAAGAGCAGATTTGAATGCCGAACGCTCTTCGGGCAAACCTAAGGAGTTAATCTGAAGCTCTACCGAGTCACGGATTCCTAGTTTTTTCCATAATTGATCTGTCAACGCAATAAGTTCTGCGTCGATATCTGGACCTTCAAACCCAAAACACTCAACACCAATCTGATGAAACTGGCGATAACGACCTTTTTGAGGACGTTCGTGACGGAACATAGGTCCCTGATACCACAAGCGCTGCGTTTGATTAAAAAGCAAGCCGTGTTGCTCCGCTGCACGAACACAACACGCCGTGCCCTCCGGACGTAAAGTCAGGCTATCGCCATTGCGGTCTTCAAAGGTATACATTTCCTTTTCAACGATATCCGTGACCTCACCAATCGAGCGTTTAAACAACTCAGTTTGCTCGACAATCGGCATACGAATCTCTTGATAGCCATGCTGACTCAATAAGTCAGAGACGATATTTTCGAGGTACTGCCATTTTGACGATTGGCCGGGAAGTAAGTCATTCATTCCACGGATAGCTTGAATCTTTGCCACAAATATACCTTTTATTAAAACGCGAAACTAAGCTTTCGCAATAACATTTTCTTCTTGCGCCTGCTTAGCTTCAGCTTGCGCACGGATACGTTTTTCTAACTGATCAACCAAGCCATCATTTGAGAGCTTATGATCTGGTTTGCCATCGACATAAACGAGATTGTTCGGAGATCCACCAGTTAACCCAAGATCTACTTCTTTAGCTTCACCAGGACCGTTAACAACACATCCAATAATGGCAACATCGAGCGGCGTTGAAATATCTTCGAGACGTGTTTCAAGCTCATTCATTGTCTTAACGACATCGAAGTTTTGTCGCGAGCAACTGGGGCAAGCAATAAAATTGATACCTTTTGAACGAAGCTTTAAAGACTTAAGTATGTCATAACCGACTTTGACTTCTTCAACAGGATTTGCTGCCAGCGAAACACGAAGCGTATCGCCAATACCATCCATTAAAAGCATGCCAAGACCAACTGCAGACTTAACCGCTCCAGCCCTAAAACCGCCCGCTTCTGTAATACCCAAGTGCAATGGCTGATCAATCAATCCAGCGATTTCTCTATATGCTGCAACCGTCATGAACACATCAGACGCTTTTAAACTCAGCTTGAAGTTATCGAAATTATGTCTCTGCAAAATCTCGACATGACGCATCGCAGACTCAACAAGCGCAGCAGGCGTTGGCTCGCCGTACTTCTTCTGCAAGTCTTTCTCTAGCGACCCTGCATTCACACCAATTCGGATTGGAATCCCGTGGTCTTTAGCACTCGCAATGACCTCACGAATACGTTCTTCTTTACCGATATTTCCTGGATTGATACGTAAACAATCGACCCCATATTCAGCAACTCTAAGTGCAATTTTGTAATCAAAATGAATATCTGCAACTAAAGGTACTGGCGAGCCTTGCTTGATTAACTTAAATGACTCGGCGGCATCCATCGTTGGGACTGATACCCGAACAATGTCCGCCCCCGCATCGGCTAATTCTTGAATTTGCCCAAGCGTCGTTTGGACGTCGGTGGTCTCAGTATTCGTCATACTTTGCACTGCAATCGGAGCATCTCCGCCCACAGGCACATCTCCCACCATAATTTGACGGGAAACTCTTCGCTTTATCGGCGACTCAAACTTCATAACTCTACTCTACAGTAAATTCTGCGCGTCCAGTTGTGCTGACATAGGACGAAATATCGTACTGGACATCGTTTACGAACACTTGCGCAACACTTGCATCGCCAAGAACAACGCGAAGTGCCGTTGAAAATTCATAGTCAAACTTACGACCATCACGCATCAAATCAGCGCTGATACTATTATCTTGGTCATCATATATTTCAAACCAACAGTCACCTGTAAAAGTGATTGAAATTGTCCCTCTGACTTGAGGTTGATCTTGATTTGAAAGTGCTGAAACTTCATCCACAGGCTGACTTTCAGAAGACTGATCATCTGCATCTAGATTCGATGATTGAATAGCTACATCAGTTACTGCAGACGTTTCGCCTAAGGTTTCAGCAGCGGACTGTTTCTCATCAACTAACACAAGTTCTACTGAATCATTCTCTTCCGCCACTTCCTCCGGCGCTGCCGGGGCTTCAACAACCGCCCCTGGACTTTCCGACGAACTATCTGAACGCTGTTCAAGCTCATGCTCTTTCTCACTACCAATCAAGGTCCAGACCAGTAAAGCGCAAACCACCACAATCGACCCTGCAACACCAGTCAATTTCATCAAATGAATACGTTTTGCTTTGAGCTTTTCGTCAGCTTGCTGCTTGTCTAGCTGCCTCTTTTCTTCCACGATGACTGTGAGCTGTCTTTCAAGCAATTCCACCATGCGCTCTTCATGCAAACCAACTAAACGACAGTAAGATCGAAAATACCCTTTCAAAAAGACATCGCTGGAAAAATCATGATAATTTTCGGATTCGATCATTGCGACAACACTTGGACGCAAGTGAAGCTGACTTGCCACCTCATCGATCGACAAACGAAGTTCGTCTCTTGCCGCCCTGAGAATAGGTCCGGGATGAGTAATTTCTTGGACTTCTTCTTGTTCACTCATGCTTATTTACCGAAATATAGACTTAGGTAGTTTTTATATTCTTGTGAGTCTGGATATAACTCACGCAAAAGTGCAGCTAGACTTTCGGCCTGCTTTACAGCATTAAAATGTTTGGCAATACGTACGCCTTGCCACAAGGTCTGAGCCGAGTGAGTCAACGCCTGTTGTGCAATTTGATTCACAAGTCGATTGTAGTAAAACTGCGCACGTTTAAAGTCGTTCTTGGTGAGCAATACCTCTGTCATTCCAGCTAATGCGTTCGAGTTAAATCGATCAAGCTGCAAAGCGCGCTCGTAAGCTAAGATTGCTGCATCAGGATTATCGAGGCGAATCTGACACAAAGCGATATTGGTATACAACTGACTTCTAGAAGGAAATGTCGTATCTTCCGCCGCGATTAAAAATTGCTCCAGCGCTGTCTCAAAACGTCCTTCCGTAAATAAATACGCTGCATAGTAAGTGCGGCCGCGAGTATACGTTGGATCCGCTGCAATTGCCTTCTTGAACATTTTTTCGGCGATTTCTTTATCGCCCTGACGAGAATAAATAAGGCCAAGAGCACTATTAGCCGGCGCATTATCATCATCAATTTCTAAAGCTCTATTTAGATGTTTCTTCGCCCGCGTAAAGTCTTCTCGTTTGATGTACTCAAAGCCAAGATTAACGTAGCGTTCAAGTGCAACCTCAGGATCTGCGTTGCGAGACAAGGAGCTATCATTTGTCGTCACACATGCAGCCAACAAAACTGTTAAACCGAGAATTATTATAATACGGCTCATCATAGTTAAATTTA
Source organism: Oleiphilus sp. HI0125 (assembly GCF_001635355.1). Lineage (NCBI taxonomy): Bacteria > Pseudomonadati > Pseudomonadota > Gammaproteobacteria > Oceanospirillales > Oleiphilaceae > Oleiphilus > Oleiphilus sp. HI0125. The sequence goes on along the minus strand of NZ_LWGF01000879.1, from coordinate 53,016 downwards.
CTCGTTCACTTGTCTCATATTTATGTATCGTTCGCTGCGCTTAGTACGATCATCAACGCGCCCGACTAATTGGCCACACGCAGCATCTATATCGTCACCACGAGTTGTTCTAACTGTCGTGATGTACCCACCCTCTGTCAGCCACTCTTGAAAACGACGCACCTCGTTATTGCTTGGCTTTTTATACCCGCTATGCGGAAACGGGTTAAATGGGATCAAATTGATTTTACAAGGCAAACCTTTCAATACTTCAATTAACTGTTGGGCATGCTCTTTACGATCATTCACGCCAGCGAGCAATGTGTATTCTATGGTCGCTTTACGCTTGTCTGGCAATCCACTCAGGTAATTCTTTACCGAGGTCATTAGCACGTCAATTGGGTACTTTTTATTTACAGGTACCAATTCATTTCGTAACTCATCATTTGGCGCATGCAAGGAGATCGCGATACTTGCATCCGTCACTTCGCTCATTTTATCAATCGCAGGCACTACACCCGCAGTACTCACCGTAAGACGCCGCTTAGAAATCCCATAAGCAAGATCGTCCATCATGAGATTTACGGCATCCATGACGTTATCGAAATTTAGAAGTGGCTCGCCCATACCCATGAACACAACATTTGTAACTGGACGCTCTTTGTTTCGATCAATCCCTTCGAATGAGGCAATCGCATTGAAAATCTGCCCCACAATTTCTTCAGTACTTAAATTTCGGTTAAAGCCTTGCTTGCCAGTTGAGCAAAAACTGCAGTCCAATGCACATCCAATCTGAGATGAAACACATAACGTTCCGCGATTACCCTCAGGAATCAAAACAGTTTCTATACTGCTACCACCAGGCATACGCATAACCCATTTGCGCGTTCCGTCAGCAGAAATGTTTTGGTAAGTTACCTCGGGCGGCGTAATTTCGCAAATTCCCTTAAGTTTAGTTCGTAAGCTTTTGGAAATATTAGTCATTTCATCAAAATCTGACACACCATATTGATGAATCCATTGCATGACCTGCTTGGCTCGAAACGGCTTCTCACCAATTTCAGCAAAAAATGCCTCTAATTTAGCTTTTGGCATTCCAAGTAAATTTTTACGCGGAGTGCTTGTCACTTCAGTCATGTTTGTCACCTAAAATACGATGTCCTAATACGCACAAAAGCAGGACCCCAAACAGAGCCCTGCTTTTGTCTACCTGCGAAAAAGAAATTAGCCGCGAGGACAGATTTCTTCATCAGCAAAGAAGTAAGCAACTTCACGCGCTGCTGATTCAGTAGAGTCTGAACCGTGAACAGCGTTTGCATCGATTGAAGAAGCGAAATCTGCACGGATAGTACCAGCGTCAGCTTCTTGTGGGTTTGTTGCGCCCATCAACTCACGATTTTTAAGAACCGCACCTTCGCCTTCAAGAACTTGTACACATACAGGACCAGAAGTCATGAACGCCACCAAGTCACCAAAGAAAGGACGCTCTTTATGCTCAGCGTAGAAACCTTCAGCTTTCTCTTGAGAAAGTTGAACCATTTTTGCAGCAACGATTTGCAAACCGTTTGATTCGAAACGATCGTAGATTTTGCCGATTACGTTTTTAGCAACTGCGTCTGGCTTAACGATTGATAAGGTGCGTTCTACCGCCATGATATTATCCCCATAAATTATGTATTAGCGCTCTAATATGAGCTGTTAAAAATTTGCCGCGGAATTATAAGGCCGATTAAAGCAAAAATATATCTTTCTTCCGCTTACTTTCGTAAAACTTATAGCTACTTTGTTAACTTTGCATTTTAAGCAGCGCATCTTTCAATACCGCCGCAGCATTATCAACATCAGCATCCGTCGTAAAACGCCCAAAAGAGAACCTCAATGAACTCAAAGCAAGTTCATCAGACAACCCCATTGCCTTAAGCACATGTGATGGAGCCATGCTTGCAGAATTACACGCACTACCGGAAGAAATAGCTAAATTAGGAAGAGCTGTTAACAACATCTGCCCGTCTACACCAGGAAAACTCAAATTAACGATTCCAGCGACAGACATTGCGCCCTCCCCGTTAACAATCATATCGACACCTTGAAGCGCATCGACAAAACGCTTTTTAAGTGATTCGATGCGACTCTGCTCGCCGTCCATCTCATCTAGTGACAAGCGAAATGCCTCACCAAACCCAGCGATTTGATGAGTAGGCAAGGTACCCGAACGCATACCACGCTCGTGTCCGCCACCGTGTATTTGTGACACTAACTGAAAATCCGCGCTCCGACGAACAAACAGAACACCTATACCTTTTGGGCCATAAATTTTATGCGCGCACAAAGAGACTAAATCAGCAGGAATTTTAGATAAATCTAACGGCAACTTTCCCGCACTTTGTGCGCAATCCGCGTGGAAGAATATGCCTTTCGATTTTGTAAACTCTGCCAATTCCTTAATAGGATTAATCACGCCTGTTTCATTATTCACATGCATGACTGAAACCAGCAAAGTGTCTGGCCGTACAACCTCTTCCAGAATCTCTGGGGTAACAACACCCTGATCATCTGGACGCACAAACGTCACCTCATAACCTTTTGTCTCGAGGTACATGCATGCATCTAAGACTGCCTTGTGCTCGGTAGCAGAACTTACAATATGTTTTCGTGGGTCATTTTGATCAGCAAAGTACTCAGCCAGACCTTTAATAGCTAAATTGTTTGCTTCCGTCGCTCCACTCGTCCAAACCAACTCTCTTACATCGCAATGCAATCCTGTCGCAATTTGTTTGCGTGCACTTTCGACGGCTGCCTCAGCTTGCCAACCTAACATATGGGAGCGAGATGCTGGATTTGCGTAACAAGAATCGTGGCCCAAATAAGCCAACATTTTTTCAACAACACGAGGATCTGCTGGCGTCGTCGCCGCATAATCGAGATAAATCATTTGTTTCGCTCTACAAGAGATATTTCACTGCTCGGCGTATATTAGACCCGCAAGAGAATTTTGTCGCTCTGCAGTTTCGATCACTTCACGCTTCGACATAAGCTGTTCTAGTGTAATATCGCTCAAAAAAGAGTGGATCTGTTCGCTCAGATCGGACCACAGATGGTGAGTAAGGCACTTCTGACCTTGCTGGCAATTGCCTTTATCTTGACACTTCGTTGAATCTATCGACTCGTCTACTGCATCTATGATCGCCGCAATCGACACAGAGCATTCCATTTCGCCTAGCGTATATCCGCCACCAGGGCCGCGCGTACTTGCGACGAGCTTGCGTCGGCGCAACTTAGAAAATAACTGCTCGAGATATGACAATGAAATACCTTGTCTGCCAGAGATGTCTGCTAAGGTAACCGGACCAGATGCACTGTGAAGCGCTAGATCAAGCATTGCTGTGACGGCATATCGCCCTTTTGTAGTTAAACGCATAGTCAGACATCAAATAGGAATTAATCGCATTATTCAATACCTGACCAAACCAGTCAACTACTAAGCATACCCTTACTTTGCTTGTTTGAAGCAGTCGATATCCTGCTCGTTAATTCCTTGCAAATCTTCTTTTACGAAAGAGTTATCTAGCTTTCTGAGCTCTTTGCACATCTGATTCATACGCTCATCAACCAAATGCATATGATCAAGCATACTTCTGATAGATCGCGCCACTGGGTCAGGCATTTCTTCGCTCAAACCATATGCATCGAAGCCGAAATTCTCTTCCATTTTTTTACGCTTCGATTCATCAACGCTGGCCTTTGAAGTCGATACAGACTTCAAAATGATTCGCCCAGGGATACCAACCACCGTCGCTTCTGCAGGAACTGCTTTCGTTACAACTGCATTCGAACCAACTTTTGCATTTTCACCAACCTCAAAGGGGCCGAGAACCTTGGCGCCTGCACCGACAACCACTCCATCTTTCAAGGTTGGGTGTCGCTTACCTTTATTCCAGCTAGTCCCGCCAAGCGTCACGCCTTGGTACAAAGTGACGTCATCACCGATCACAGCTGTCTCTCCGATCACAACACCCATGCCGTGATCGATAAAAAACCGCCGCCCAATGGTCGCCCCTGGATGAATTTCAATCCCTGTAAACCACCGACTCACTGAAGAAATAAAACGCCCCAACCATTTAAAATCGTTTCTCCAACAGCTATTAGCGATCCTGTGGAACCAAAGAGCATGCAGCCCAGGGTAGTTTGTCAAAACCTCGAATGTATTCCGTGCCGCCGGATCACGGTGAAACACACTTTGAATATCTTCTTTCATCGCTTTGAACATTACTTACCTACTTAATCGTTTTCTCAACACTTTTGAGTATACCCCGCAAAATGTTAACTTCCATTTTGTCGAGATGGCGACGCTGAAACAATCGTCGTAATCTTGGTAAAAGTTGACCTGGATTGTCGGGGTCATAAAAACCAGTCTGAACCATAACGCGCGTCAGATGATCTAGCATACCACCAACTTCTTCTTGTGAACTTAACTCTTCATCCCAGTCACCTGATTTGCCATCACGTACTGTTTTGAGCAACTGCGAATCGAGACCTTGTAATGCGGTCATTCTCAATTCATACGTAATAACTTGAACAGCCATTGCCAAATTCAATGAAGAGTAACTCGGGTTGGCTGGGATATTTACATGGCTATTGCATTGCTGTAGCTCTTCATTTGTTAAGCCGCTCGATTCACGACCGAATACATAGCCAACCTTAATTGGGGCTGTATTCGTACTAATCAAGCCCAGCATATCTTCAGCGGCGACACGAGGGTTAACAATTGGCCAAGGAAAACTTCGAACACGTGCACTAGCGCCAACCACATGCTGACGATCCTTCAAGGCTTCAGCGAGACTATCAAACACCTTAACATTCTCAATAATATCTACAGCACCTGCAGACCTGCTTACCGCCTCATCAGAGGGAAAGTCTTGAGGACTCACTAAACGCAAGTCACTTAAGCCCATATTTTTCATCGCTCGCGCAACGGCACCAATATTTCCAGCATGCGTCGTTCCGACCAAAATAACGGCAACGTTGTCATTGAGATAATTTAAAATATCGAGACCAGACTCCGGCTCTTGCACCCTTAACCACTCCAATAAAAAGAACTGCGACTATAATTGAGCGGCAAGTATATTCATATATTGTGAACAAAACCGCTTTTTTGCTGCAATAAAACTCTTTTTTGCTATTATGCGCGCCACAAGATTAGGACTAGGTGAAAAGAATGCAACCGATTCTGAAAATCGCGCTCCGCGCTGCCAGACAATTTAACGAGTACGTGAACTTAAGCATCGATCGTAAAGAGCATAACGCTAACGATCTCAAGGAAGACCTAAAATTGGTTCGTCACCTAGAAGAAGTGCTTTTCAAAACACTTATGGACGCGCTGAAAAAAGGCTACCCAACACACTACGTTGCTGAAGTTGGCGAGAAAATTAGTGAAATAAAAGAAGATGCCTGGTTCATCCAAGGCTTCGACAATGAACAACACCTACTTCGCAAACTTCCTGACACTGCGTACAGCTTTGTGCACAAGAAAAACGGAAAGATTCATAGCGCAGCAGTCGTAAACCCTTTTACCGGCGCAGAGTACGTTGCAGTAAGAGGAAGCGGTGCAACATTCAATGACCATCGTTGCCGCGTTAACAGCTTACATAATCTAGACGCCGCATATTTTGCAAGTGATGTCGTCAATCAATTCGGCAACAGCAGCACCGATCATGTTGTTAGCGATCTGATCACAGACATGGGCAACGCGGGAATCAATTCTCGTGTCAGTAACTGCCCTACACTTGATTTGGCACTAGTCGCTTCAGGCCAACTTGATGCAGCCCTACTTACGTCGGCAAAATCAGAAAACCTTGAAGCTGCTTTGTTGATCTGCCAAGAAGCTGGCGCCCTCGTTGGTGACCTTGCTACTGGAATGATTAATTCAAATAGCCGTTCCGTTGTTGCAGCCAACCCTAAGTTGTTCAAAACAACACTGCAGCGCTTTAGCGGCTACGCAAGTAAGTTACAAAGTTAAATAGCTTTGCTTTACTCCAAACAATAAAAAACCAGCTAAGAAGCTGGTTTTTTATTGTTCATCACTATTTGGTGCTTAAGGTTGCACTTCACGTTCAGCACGCTTGCGATCTTGTTCCTCAAGCTTTCTCAGATCCGCTTCACTTGGACCTTCGTCAAACTCCTCTCCATCTTTATCAACAGGCGGAAGAAGATCTTCTTTGGTGACCGCCATTGCAAGCAAGATATTACTTGCCACATAGATTGAAGAGTATGTACCTACTAAAACACCAATCAAAAGAGCTTTAGCGAAGCCATTGATCATCTCTCCACCCACAATGTATAACGCAATCAACACTAGGATTGTTGTCAACGAGGTCACCAAGGTACGCGACAGGGTTTGAGTTAAAGAAATGTTGATGACTTCTTCGGAGTCCGACTTCCGCAGCTTACGGAAGTTTTCCCTGATCCGATCCGAAACAACAATCGTGTCATTTAGAGAGTAACCAATGACCGCCAACAATGCCGCCAATACTGTCAGGTCAAAATCCCACTGCGTGATCGAGAAAACACCCACCACGATAATTACATCGTGGATAAGGGCCGCTACGGCACCCACAGAGAATTTGAATTGGAAGCGCAAGGCTACATAAACCATAACGATACCAAGTGCGAGCAACAACCCTAGACCGCCCTGCTCACGCAATTCTTCACCGACTTGTGAGCCAACAAATTCTGCGCGCTCCAGCGTTACCTTCTCACCACTCTGTGACAAGGCATTCAGCACTTGCACACCAACTGTGTCGTCAAAGCCTTGTGACAAACGAACTAAGACAGAGGTATCTGCACCAAAGTTCTGAACAACAAGCTTGTCGTAACCTGCATCATTAAGGGTCGCTCGAACCTCCTCTAGATCAGGAGCAATTTCGTACTCCACTTCCACCAATGTGCCACCGGTGAAGTCGAGACCCAACTGCAAGCCCTGTGTAGCAATAGAAGCTATCGATGCGATAAGAAGCAAAATAGAAGCTAGCGCTGCTAGTTTGCGTTTACCCATGAAGTTAATCGTATTCATATTTTGTTTCCTACCACCTATTAACCAATGGATAACTTTTCAACTTTACGTGAACCGTAAACCAAATTAGTAATGGCACGACTCAAGAAAATTGCAGTGAACATTGAGGTAAAAATACCTAACGCTAAGGTAACCGCAAAGCCTTTCACTGGTCCGGTGCCTACAGCAAACAAAATTATCGCTGCGATAAAGGTTGTGATGTTTGCATCTAAAATCGCAACGAAAGCTCTGCCATAACCCGCATCAATCGCTCGTTGTGGAGACATGCCTGCTTTCAATTCTTCGCGTATACGCTCAAATATGAGTACATTCGCATCAACTGCCATACCGACCGTCAAAACAATACCTGCAATGCCCGGCAAAGTTAACGTCGCCGATATCATAGACATCAATGCACACAAGAGCACAACGTTCACTAATAGCGCGATGTTCGCAATCACACCAAATACACGGTAATAAACAAGCATAAACAATAGTACTAGAGCAAAACCGATCTGCACGGACAACAAGCCAGCATCGATGTTAGCCTGTCCTAAGCTTGGTCCAACCGTACGCTCTTCAACGAAATACACTGGTGCCGCCAATGAACCAGCACGCAATAATAATGCAAGCTCAGCCGCTTCAGTCGGGGAATCTAGACCGGTAATACGGAAGGCATTACCAAAGGCAGATTGAATTGTTGCGAGGTTGATGATGTTACGAATCTCACGATTGCGGCGTTCGACCACCTCTTCACCATCAACAATACGCTTACGCGTTTCTGTTTTCTGCTCAATAAACAAAACACCCATACGACGTTTGATGCTGCGCTTCGTAACGTCAAGCATCATCTTGCCGCCGTTACCATCAAGCGAAATATTTACCTGCGCGACGCCATTTTCATCAAAACCAGCATTCGCATTGGATACGTTACTACCCGTAACGATCACATCTTTTTCGAGAATAGCGCTACGGTTTTCGTCTTGCTTAAAGTTAAAACGCTGAGTTTGGCTACTTGACGCACCAGCTTTGGCTTCCAAACGGAACTCAAGGTTAGCCGTCTTACCAATGATACGTTTAGCTGTTGCAGTATCCTGAACACCTGGAAGCTCAACTACGATACGATCACGCCCTTGGCGCTGAACCAATGGCTCTGCAACGCCCAGCTCGTTAACACGATTACGAAGCGTGACTAAGTTTTGTTGAACGGCATAGTCTTCAATCTCTTTCACGCTTTGTTCTGAAAGACGCAAGATGAGGTAAGCCGCATCTTCTTCATCTTGATCGGTGCGTGTGAACTCGCGGTATTCTGTCGCCGCAAAAGAAGTTGCTTTATCACGCTCTTCAGCGGTACGGAATTTGATCTTTATACCGTCCAAGCCGTCAATCGAGAAAGCTCTATATCGGATACGCTCATTTCTCAACGCACTCTTAATTTCACTTTCGTATACAGACAAACGCTGACTTAGCGCTTTTTCCATATCGACTTGAAGCAAAAAGTGAACACCACCACGTAAGTCCAAACCTAGCTTCATTGGCCCTGCACCAAGTGCTTTCAACCAATCTGGCGTAGTTGGTGCCATGTTCAGCGCAGCAATAAAATCATCACCAAGCGCATCCTGAAGTACAGTTTTCGCACTCAGCTGCTGTTCAGGTGAATCAAATCGCGCCAATACAAGACGGTCTTGCAATTCAACCGCTTTGGGATTGATACCTGCTTGTTCAAGCGCTTCGCTAATGTCGTTCGCAAGTTCTTGATCAGCAACGGTCGTACTTTGAGTACCCGTCACCTGAATCGCGAAATCGTCTGGGAATAAATTAGGCGTTGCATAAATACCACCGACCACCAAAATCAGGGCGATCAATGCATATTTCCAAGCCGGATATTTATTGAGCATGTGAGCTCCTAAATGCCTTTCTAATTGTTGTGTCTAATCACATGCAACTTGAGTAGGATGTTACTAAGAAGTTACTGCGCACCAAAAAACAAAAGCCGGGCGAACCCGGCTTTTCATTAAATACCTTTCAACGTCCCTTTCGGTAAAGCAGAAGATACGGCCACTTTCTGAATTTTCAATTCAACACCTTCAGAAACCTCGACCGAAACAAAGTCATCCGATACTTTCGTGATCTTGCCCGCAATTCCGCCGTTAGTAACGATCTCATCGCCTTTGTTCAAGCTAGCTACAAGATTCTTATGCTCTTTCGCTCGCTTAGACTGTGGGCGCCACATCAAGAAGTAAAAGATCAAGATGAAACCACCGAAGAAGATAAGTTGCATAAGCGCGCTAGGCTCACCTGGTTGCGCTGCGCCTTCTGCATATGCCGCACCTGACATAACCATAAGAACCAATAACGAAAGTTGTTTAATAAGCGTGCTCATTTTCTTCCTCTTAACTATTTAGGATATTTAAAAAATTAGTGTTTTAAGCGTCGTTAAACGCATCTTCGATGTCTAATGGGGGCGTCTCGCGCCCTAGCGCAGCATAGAAGTCGTCAACAAAGTCGGACAATTTACCTTGTTCGATTGCTTCGCGCAAACCACTCATAAGATTTTGATAATAACGGAGATTATGGATGGTATTCAGTTGCGCCCCGAGCATCTCATTGCAGCGATCTAAGTGATGCAAATATGCTCGTGAGAAGTTTTTGCAAGTGTAACAATCACACTCAGAATCAACTGGACCTAGATCATGACGATGTACCGCATTGCGAATCTTTATAACACCACTGTGCGTAAACAAATGTCCGTTTCGTGCGTTTCGCGTAGGCATCACACAATCAAACATGTCAACGCCTCGACGAACACCTTCCACGAGATCTTCTGGCTTACCAACACCCATTAAATAACGTGGCTTATCCTCTGGCATCTTGTCGTGCAAATGCTCGAGTATGCGCATCATGTCTTCCTTTGGCTCACCAACAGAAAGACCGCCAATTGCATAACCGTCAAAACCAATATCGGTTAAGCCTTCTAAAGAGATATCGCGTAAATCTTCGTACATACCACCCTGCACAATGCCAAATAGTGCAGAAGGACTTGAACCATGCTCATCTTTACTACGTTGCGCCCAGCGAATAGAACGCTCCATCGAATCTTTCGCTTCCTGCCATGTTGCTGGATAAGGCGTACACTCATCAAAGATCATCACGATATCTGAGCCGAGACTACGCTGAACCTGCATAGACACTTCGGGCGTAACATTCACTTCAGAGCCATTAATAGGGCTTTTAAACTTCACACCTTCTTCGGTTATCTTACGCATGTCGCCCAAGCTGAATACTTGGAAACCGCCTGAGTCTGTAAGAATTGGCTTGTCCCATTGCGCAAAGTCATGAAGGTCACCATGCTCTTCGATAACTTCAGTTCCTGGTCTCAACATCAAATGAAATGTATTACCTAGAATAATTTCTGCACCGATCTCTTTGATGTCACGAGGCAGCATACCTTTAACCGTGCCGTAGGTACCTACAGGCATAAATGCCGGAGTCTGAACCGTTCCTCTTGGGAATTTCAGTTCTCCGCGTCGCGCAACTTTGTCTGTCGTCTTTAATTCGAACGACATAAAGCTTTCAGGGCGAGACATAGCTTCTCCAATAAATAAAATAGTTTGTGATTAGCGCTGAGGCTCTAAGAACATCGCATCACCATAGCTAAAAAAGCGATACTTATTCTCAATCGCATGAACATACGCGTTCATCATGTTCTCTTGACCAGAAAACGCCGAGACCAACATTAATAGCGTGCTTTGCGGTAAATGAAAGTTTGTGACTAAGGCATCGACAGTTACAAACGAATACCCTGGGTAGATAAAAATATCAGTATCGCCCTCGAAAGGCTCTAAGCTACCTGATTGACTAGCTGCCTCCAGGCTTCGCATACTGGTTGTACCGACACATACGACGCGACCGCCATTTGCCTTCGTTTCACGAATTTTGTCGACTGTTTCTTTGGTGACCTGAATCCACTCACTGTGCATAACATGGTCTTCGACACTATCAACCTTTACTGGTTGAAACGTTCCCGCCCCAACATGCAAGGTGACAAAAGCCGATTCAACACCTTGCTCAGCAAGATCACTGATCATTTCATCACTAAAGTGCAGACCCGCAGTAGGCGCAGCGGCGGCGCCAGGTTCTTTGGCGTAAACAGTTTGGTAACGATCATCGTCAAGAGACTCGTCTTTACGATCGATGTATGGTGGCAACGGTACATGGCCTTCCGACTCAAGAAGCGCAAACACCTCTTGATCTCCGCAAACTTTCAATTCAAACAGCGCGCCTCTGCGCCCAAGCATTTCAAGTTCACTTCCGCCTTCTGTATATAACTTGGAACCAGGTTTCGGTGATTTAGACGAACGAACATGTGCTAAAAAAACCTGCTCTTCGACTTTACGTTCGAACAAGATTTCGAGTGCCCCGCCCGTTTCTTTTTTTGCAAACATCCTAGCGGGTACGACCTTCGTGTTATTGAAAATGAGAAGATCGCCTTTCCTAAGCAAATTAGGTAAGTCAGCAAACTGAAGATCTGCCAAGGCGCCGGTTGCGCCTTGAACATGCAGCAAGCGGCTTTCGCCTCTTACCTTCGGTGGATATTTTGCAATCAACGACTCTGGCAATTCAAAGTCGAAATCAGAAACCTTCATGTACCCTCTTAGTTTGCTTCAGACTTAATAATTGGTGTTTCGCATTTAACGTCGGCATTTTGAGCACGATGACGCATAACATGATCCAACAATGTAATCGCTAACATCGCCTCAGCAATTGGCGTTGCACGAATACCAACACAAGGGTCGTGACGACCATGTGTCACTACCTCAATTTCGTTACCGAAACGATCAATACTCTTGCCAGGTAGGCGCATGCTTGATGTTGGTTTCAAAGCAATGTGAGCAACAATATCTTGCCCCGAAGAAATACCACCAACGACACCACCAGCATTATTGGAAAGAAAACCTTCAGGAGTCATCTCATCGCGATGCTCAGTACCCTTCTGCTCAACGGAATCAAAACCTGCACCGATTTCCACACCTTTTACTGCATTAATACTCATCAGAGCATGAGCAATTTCAGCATCAAGACGATCAAAGATTGGCTCACCCAAGCCCGGCATCATTCCTGTCGCAATCACCGTGATCTTTGCACCGATCGAATTACCTTCTTTGTTGATGTCTTTCATGTACTCTTCCATCAACGGAATTTTATCCGCATCCGGGCAGAAGAAAGGATTTCCCTCAACGATAGACAGGTCAACATTCTCAACTTTAATCGGGCCTAGTTGAGACAAATATCCCTTAATTTCGATGCCAAAAGCCTGACTTAAATACTTTTTAGCAACAGCGCCCGCAGCGACACGCATCGCTGTTTCACGCGCAGAGGAACGACCACCGCCACGGTAGTCTCTAAAACCGTACTTCTGCGTGTAGGCATAATCGGCATGTGCAGGACGGAAGGTATCAGCAATATTTGAATAGTCTTTTGAGCGCTGATCAGTATTTTCTATAATCATACCGATCGATGTCCCTGTGGTTTTTCCTTCGAAAATGCCACTCAAGATCTTTACTTCATCCGCTTCGCGACGTTGCGTGGTGAAGCGCGAAGTCCCGGGTTTACGACGATCTAAATCGTGTTGAATATCTTCCTCAGAAATCTCAATTCCTGGAGGACAACCATCGATGATACAACCGAGTGCCTTACCATGACTTTCGCCGAAGGTGGTTATCGTAAATAACTTTCCGAAGGTATTACCTGACATCGTATAACTCTTTCGTTTTGCTTATTCTTTAACGGCTTGAAGTTGGTCTGCCGTGAGCATAAATACACCATGCCCGCCGTGCTCAAATTCAATCCACGTAAATTCTAATTCTGGGTACGCCTCTTCTAGCGCAACCCAACTATTTCCAACCTCAGCGATCAGGACGCCTGTTGGCGATAAATATAAAGCAGCCTGACGTAACATTTCTCTTGTGAAATCCAAGCCATCATTGCCTGATGCGAGACCCAACATCGGCTCTTTGCGATACTCGTCCGGCATACTGCCAATATCTTCTGCATCGACATACGGAGGGTTAGACACAATCAAGTCGTAAGTGTGATGATCTTGCTCACTTAGCGCAGAAAAACAATCTGACTTCATGGCAGTAACGCGATCCTGCAGGGCAAACTTCGAGATATTCTTATTGCATACCTCTAATGCGTCTTCAGAAATATCTATTAAGTCAACTTGAGCCTCTTCAAAAAGAAGTGCCGATGCAATACCAATACACCCACTACCTGTGCAAAGGTCCATAATGCGTTGCGGTTCATCCAATAACCAAGGAGAAAAACCATTCTCAATGAGCTGTGCCAGCGGACTGCGTGGCACGAGAACGCGGTCATCAACGTAAAATTCTAGGCCACAAAAGTAAGCTTTGTTGGTCAAATAAGCCAAAGGAATACGTTGATCAATGCGCGCATTGAGATTCTTAGTGAGGCGAAGAATTTCTTCATCCGTCACACGACAAGCCCAAAGTTCACGGTCAAAATCCCATGGAAGAGACAAGGTTTGTAAAACTAATGCGACAGCTTCATCCCACGCGTTATCTGTACCGTGACCAAAATAGACATCACTGCTAGTAAGTCGCGTAAAGCTATATCGAATAAAGTCTGCAATTGTGTGTAGTTGCGCCGCCACAACATCGCCTCAAGGTAGAAAAACCGCGCAATTATATAGGGAATGGAGCCAGAGTGCTAAGCATGCTGGCTACTGAAGCGTAAAAACTATAAAAAAGAGGCCTCAATCTACGAGATATAGGTATAGCCATTGGCTAGCGTCGAGAGAGAGTGGCTTTTGACCTAAGCGGCCCATCGCTCGGAATTCGACATTTTTAGCTTCCAAACCTTGAGCATAGATATCTTGCAACAAGGGCTTTGCGAACGCTTCGGCAGCGCCCAAAGCTTCAACTTGCGTTTCACCCTCGACACGCGAATAAGCCAAAGCAACAACTTTAGCGCCTTCGGTTTTCGTCAAATAATCATTTAGCGCATCCGCATTGAAATGCTTTAGCATCGAATCACTGACCAATAAACCGCGCTTCATGTCTGCGACTAAATCTGCTGGAGGCGCCGCGGAGAAGCTCAGATATACCATATTCTCGCGACGAACATTTTCAACAACGTAAACACTAAGCCAGCCTTGCTCTACACCATCATCAACCTTCCCAACTAAGTAAGATTGATTGTTGTCTCGCCCCGCAAGGTTTCGAATACTGAACACTTTGTTAGCCCAATCATTACTCGATCCGCAGTTACGCTCGGCACATTCAAATTCAATTTTTCCCTTTGATGAAAGCAAATTTCGGTAGTAACTTAAGACCTTATCGCGACTCGAAAAACTCGCAACACGGTATAAATAATTAGTTCGACTACCTTCGAGGCTAGTTTGGCGGTCAACACGTAAACTATTGCTCACCCGTTTAATGCTACTAAGAGGAAACGGATGCAAAGCAACGTCCTGTTCCGATTTCGAAACAAACTCCAAGCCCGGCGCCTCAAAACTAAATTGCTTCGCATGCGCTACTTGTACTAGCGCAATCGAAAGCATAGAGACCAAAAACACGTGTACATTCATCCAACTTGAACGAGCCAACCTGTTTTGCATTCACTAAACCCCTTTGGTTCGATGTAGTTGCTCAGTGACAAAGTCACCGACTAATTGAGCTGTCAGCGCAACGTCACCTTCCATATGGAAGTGATGCCCGCCGTCTACTTGATGCTGCGTTAACGTTTTTATATACGCAAGCCGCTTCTTAATAGCTTCATATTGCTTGAAATAACCATCCGTTCCAACAAGCAATAGCACAGGACATTCGATGCCTCCCATTATTGCCTCAACCTGCGCTTCAGAAAATCGCAAAAGTGACGGTTCTAACAGCCTTGGATCAGATGACCACGTCCAACCACCTTCCACCTCTATCGTGCCCCGCTCTACAAGAAGTCTTGATGCAGGCATAGAAATCTTACCGACCCCTGCCGTTCGCGCGCGGGCAGCCACTTCTTTAGTAGGATAAACATTAAGCTTTGAGTTTCTCAACGAGGATGCACGCTTCACCGCTCTTTTGAGTTGCGGCAACACATTTTCAATTTCATCAGTCAGCGGCCCTAAGCTATCTAGCAACACCAAATGCTTAACTCGTTCGGGCACTGAAGCAGCAACTAAAGTCGCGATAATGCCACCCATGGAATGACCAACGATATCGAAATCACTTCCTTCAGAAATACTATCAACAAACGCCAAGACATCGATCGTATTATCAACAAGGTGATATTGAGCTGACTTATCGCGATGCTGTGACTTCCCATGACCAGGCAACTCCAATGCATACACAGGACGCCCCTCTAATTGAAGCCTTTCGAGCATAGGCTCAAAGGTCGCCGCATTGTCTAGCCACCCATGAAGCATGATCACAGGCCGGCCCTGCGTTTGTCCGTTATGGAAGCCCGCAAGCGTCAATCGCTCGGTTTGTTGAGAAAAGTGCTGATAATTCAAAATACACTTACGCTCTTGCATGCGTGAACAGAGCGTGGAAATTTTCCGCGGTTTTCTTGGCCACTTCCTCAACAGAAATACCGCGCAACTCGGCTATAAACTCCGCCACTTTAGGAACATACTTTGGCTCATTAGGCTTACCGCGAAACGGAACAGGCGCTAAATAAGGCGAATCTGTCTCAATTAGCATACGCTCAAGCGGAATCGACTTAGCGACGTCTTGCAGCTCAACTGCATTCTTAAACGTGACGATACCACTAAACGAAATATAGTAACCGAGTTCAATCGCGCGTAAGGCCATATCGAGATCTTCGGTAAAACAATGGAGCACGCCAGCAACACTAGGGTCACCATGTTTTGCAATAATGTCTAAGGTATCTTCTTTTGCATCTCGCGTATGGACGATCACAGGCTTGCCACATTGCGCGCTTGCCTCTAGGTGTCGAATAAAGCGTTCTTGCTGAAGCTCTTTTTTATCTTCGCTGTAGTAGTAATCTAACCCCGTTTCACCAATCGCAATGACCTTTTCTCGCTTAGATAGCTCTAATAAACGCTCAACGCTCGGTTCTTCGCCCTCATAACTTGTTGGATGAACACCGACCGAAGCATAAATATTATCAAAGGAGCTTGCCGCGCCTAACACATCTTCGATGTGCTCAAGATCAATCGCAACACAAAGCATTTCACTCACACCTTCGTCACGAGCTGCAGATATGGCATCTGCTAATCCACCCTCATATTTCTCAAGCTTTAATCGATCTAAATGGCAATGGGAATCTATAAACATAAGTACTCGAATACACACAAATAATGCGCGCCAGTGTAACGCGAACACAAAAAAGGCGCATCATGATGTGCGCCTTTTTTTATTTACAAAAGAACGAATTACATACTGTGGGTCGGACGATCCGAACTTAATGCCCCAGCTAATTCCTTCTCAATAATATTTTTTGCTGTTTCGTCTTCAGCACTAAACTGAACGCCAATACCTGCTGCGCGATTTCCTTGCGCACCTTTTGGTGTCACCCAAATAACCTTACCTGCTACCGGAATTTTTTCAGGCTCATCCATTAGATTGAGAAGCAAAAACACCTCATCACCCAGGTGATAGTTTTTGCCTGTCGGGATAAACAAGCCGCCATTTTGAATAAATGGCATATACGCAGCATACAGTACTGCTTTATCTTTGATCGTTAGCGTTAATATACCGCTACGCGCTCCGAACCCAGCTGACATAATCGTTTTAAATTCCTGAAAAATAACGTCTATTTTTGAAGTATAGGGCAATGACGCATTTCTGCGAGTGAAATTAGCGCAACATTATCGAGAACTTCGCATTAGGTCTTGCCATAGAATAATCAGCGACTCACAAAGAAGCTGCGGATTGGGGTTTGTGCTTCCCATCAATAGACGCAATTGCACCAAATGCGCTTCGCGCAATTCAAACAATACGGAAAAACCCGCCTTGCCTGCCAAATACTTAAGCATTGCAACGCTATCAGCGTTTAAAAAGACGCTCTCATCTTCCGTCGAACTAAAACGAATCATTTGCTCGATCCATTGAATCAGCCAAACGAGTCGATCCTGCAAATAGTCATCCGCCCATGACTCAGCCAAATCGCTGACTGTTTTTTTACGCTTAACGGCCGCACCAAGCCCTTCAATCATAGTTTTTTGCTGACCCCAAGCGTCTTGCTCAATAAATCGCATCGCTGTAACTGGCTCGCCATTCGAGATACTCAAGCATGAATGAACAACATCAGAATCTGCAGCAGGCAAACTCTGCATTAACCACGATAAAGCATCTTCATGTGAGGGCGGCTGGATGTTTAAGATCTGGCAACGAGAACGAATAGTTGCCAATACAGCTTCTTGACGCTGCGCAACGAGAAATATAATCGTATCGCCTGCTGGTTCTTCAAGCGTTTTTAGTAAGGCGTTTGAACCGGCGATATTTAAGTCTTCGACCGGATTGATCACCGCAACCTTATGTCCGCCACGCATGCTAGACTCGCTAACGAAATCAACCAAGCTTCTCACCTGAGAAATTTTAATTTGCTTTGCGTCCTCTTCTAGCTCAAGAGACATAAAGTCGTTGTGGCTCCCTGCCTCCATCAAATGACAAGCTTTGCACTGTCCGCAGGGATAACCAGAAGCAGGCGATTCACACAGCAATGCCCTAGCTAGAGTATGCGCAAGCACATCGACACCTAAGCCTTCTCCGCCTGATAACATAACCGCATGAGGTAATGCGTCTCTTTTTTCTAAATCTGAGATTGTCTCGACCAACTCAGCATGCCAAGGCATGATATTCATAATTCACTACTCTAAAGACAGATCCGCATTGTATAGTTTTTTGTGCAGCTCGCGAGTACGAATGGCAAGATATTTTTTTATATATGTCGGCAAAGCATCACTCACACGCTTATAAAAATTGATCGGCGTTTCACCGCGCAAACGCTCGACGCGAAAAACTCGCAACACTAACAAACAACGCAAATAGCGACGTTCAACGCGAGTTAAACTTCTCGAATATCGTCCAAGATATAAATAAAGCATCGTTGCGGCGGATAACACAGAGAGAATACCAATAAGCAAATACACTAAATGTCGCCAGCTAAACTCACCCAACATACTTTGAAGCAGTTTTTTTTGATCAGCCTCTCCATACCCTAAGACAAAACGCTGCCAACGATAATTGATTGCATCACCCTGCTCAATCAGCCAGCGTAACGCACCCACTCGATAACCGATTGAAGCTAAATAGTTATCCTGAAGAAAAGTTCCTTCCGCCTGTACTGCTGCCGCAAGCCCGAAAGACAAGCGATCTGGCGCCACATAGGCTGTCGGATCAATACGCAACCAACCATGCCCTTGAACATAGGCTTCAACCCAAGAATGCGCATCATATTGGCGAATCGTCCAGTGCCCTGCACTCTCGTTAAATTCTCCGCCTTGGTATCCCAAAACAATCCTTGAAGGAATACCCGCCTCACGCAGCAAAAAAGCCATGCTACTTGCATAGTGCTCGCAAAAACCAAGCTTTGTATCGAATAGAAAACCATCGACTGTATCTTGCTCAAGTAATGGCGGCTTAAGCGTGTATGCAAAACCCTCAGAAGCATAAAAATCCAGTATTTTAGATATCAGTTCGATTTCGGTGGTACCATCGGATAAAAAGCGAGTCACTAAGTCACGAGCGCGTGGGTTTCCATTAGCCGGCAACTGCACATCCTGAAATGAACTAGATACCTTACGTGATACATCAGGCAAAGAAGCAATTGCCGTACCCTCGTAGGAACTTGCCACCCCATCTATTTTCATTCGGTATGGTGTTGGAGAGTTAAGAGAGTAGTTAAATTCGCTGATCCCCATCCCTATAGAAAATACGTTTCCTGATGCAGATTCTGAACCTGCCAATGCGAGAGCCCATCGGTTGTTATGCGGCTCCAGGATCACATCATAATATGGCGTACTCACAGATTGCGGCTGATATATCTTTTGTGCCTGAACTGAAGCAATGCCAGCACGCCCTCGCTCCACCAAAAGCGCTTCACGATCACGCGACCAAGCATCACCATCGAATCGATCTAAAACAAGCGCTCGCCAATACAAGGTTTCTCGCTCTGGCTGCAAACCAAAGAATGTGGCACGAAATGCCGTTTCCGCGGACTGAGTGAGATCGGCAATAGCACCAGGACGAAGTGTCTCGCTGAGCCCGGTTTGTGCAGAACTTGTTTTAATTGGCATCGACCACAGTGGCGCAATTCTAGGAAAAAACATGAAAAGACAAATTGCCAACGGAAACGCCAAAGAAACAATCTTCAACACTCGTCCAATTTGAGAGCGCACGCTTCCTATCACACTATCGTTAATACGCATGAGCAGCGCCAAACAAAAGAGAAGTGAGCAAAACTGCAGCACCACATGCATGATACCTTGCTCAAACAGCATCGATACTGCGCTTAAATATAACATCACATAAACGAAAATGAGCACATCCCGCTGAGAACGCAACTCTAGTGACTTCATACAACCGACTAACAAGAGAAACACAGCTGCCATTTCAACGGAATAATCCAGTCGATAGTCAAGGAAGAAAACAATGAATGACGCACTGAGAACAATCACATTTAACAAGCGCTTACCAACCAGACCTGGTAATGCAACTAAAGCGATAAACAGGGCGATGCACGAGAAGAGCCATATTGGCGCGATCGATAAAAATGACACGGCCTGAAGCAGCATGACACCAACAACTCCGTGCCGAATGCCGTTTAATTCAAGAACCTCAGTTTGGGATACTTGCACTTCGGCCATTAAGCACACTCCGCCAAAGCCCTCAAACAGCGTCGCAAATGCAGCTCGCCCTGCTCTTCGCCAACACTTACATTTGGCAAGGATAACGAAAACGGAAGACGACTTTCATGTAACTCAAAAACATCGAAACACAAATAACTCAGCGCCAACTCCTTACCAAAGCGCATATATGAGTCATACTCAAGATGGACAGGATCCGCGCTAAGAAGCTCTGGCGAGCGAACTATTAGCTCATCACGCTTAGCAAAATGCTTCCAGAGAATTCTTCGAACATTATCGCCCTTATCATAAGCCTTAACATTATCGAGCTCTTGCCCCGAGATCTGCCCCGATCCTGAAACCGCATTGCGCTCTAGGCTTGTATTTTCGGGTGACGGTAAGGGTCTAGGATAAACGTACACAGCTTCGTCAAACCACATCCATGTCCATGCTCGAACTAAACCGAAAGGAAAGTATGTTTGAAGACGAATACCTGATAACGAGTGCACGCCTCGTTCAAATGACTGAGTCTGAACCTTTACATCGAAACTCTGCTCCATATGCCATATCGATTCTGGCCCTACTTCAAATGCAGCATAAAACCCAGAACGCTGCTTACCCGCCGTATCTGCAACGACATTTACTGTGACCTTTTCTCCAGCCTCAACCGGTAACATTTCGCTGAGTCGCAAAGTCAAACCTTGCATATTAAAAAAACAAAGCCAAATCGAGACTGCAAACACGCCACCCAACATGAAAACGAACAAATAAATAAGGCTGCTCTGATAGTTGATCGCTGTGATTAGCATCACTAGCAACATCAACAGAAAGAAAAAACCCTGCTTACTCGGAAATATATAAATATTCTTTTGGGTAAGAAGGTACTCGGAGCGCCTTTGCGTACGACGTTCAAGCCAACGCCTAAATAGCTTTTTTATTGTCATTCTCCAATTTTTTTAACTGCATCTAATTACAGCATAAACACCTAATAAAAGAAGCATATAAATAGCGCGTCAACTTGCAATAAACGAGACTTGGGTAAATACTCATGGGGCATTCACATAGAAGTAAAGACTTTATGATTGATCGTCTATCTCTTCGCTCTTTAGGAAAAAGCGCGTTCATTACAGTCGCAGGAAGCGTCTTCGCAATTAGCTCAAGCGTTCAGGCTGAAGTTAAGTCACTAACGAGCTCAGAATTAACCGATACGTACATTGAAGACTCTACGATTATTATCACCCCGAAAAAACAAAGTAATCTGAGCCAACAGAGAACAATTTCAAGTGTCACAATTGCGCCATATGAAGGTGAAGACACCGACTCTGAGTTACTGATCGAGCAGGAAGAATCTCAAACAGGCTTGATTAACGCCGTTGCTCTTGATGAGGAAACCCTGAGAAACTCTTCGGTTGATGCTGTATTTATCCCTGAGATTGAAGTTGACATTCCCACCTATGAGGAGATCAACACTCAGCCGGTTGCCGATATTCTTGGTGATGAACGATATCGTCCACCTGAAGGTGACTTCGACTTCTCATACATTGGTGATGACTTAGCACTTAGCCGACAGGGCGATAAGCTAACGTTCTCTATTGGCAACCTGCCAGGAATTGATCAAATTAATATCCCTGAAGCGGTTCAAGACGGTGGTCCAGTCGAATTAATTCCCCGCCCAGGCGGTGGCTTCGACCTCACTATTAATGTACCAGAAAGCCAATAACACCAAAGATTCAAATACAATCAGTTAAAAAGGGAGTCATGACTCCCTTTTTTTACGCCTAAATATTTTAGGCAAAAAAAAACCGCTTCAGTTTCCTGAAGCGGTTTTGATCTGCTAATGCAGAATTGGCATCCCGTAGGGGAGTCGAACCCCTGTTACCGCCGTGAAAGGGCGGTGTCCTAGGCCTCTAGACGAACGGGACATAAACCTTTTTGACAACTCGCAATTTATTGCCGTTGTTGTGAACTCTTTTCCTTCATCTCACCAAACTGCCTAGATGTTTGGTGGAGCCAGACGGGATCGAACCGTCGACCTCAACGCTGCCAGCGTTGCGCTCTCCCAGCTGAGCTATGGCCCCATCTGCGATGAGTGCCTCACAACGGGGGCGAATGTTAAAGAAGCCCCCTTGGTGAGTCAAGCGCTTTTTTGAACTTTTTCGAGATTATTTTTGATCGCACAATCATTGATCAATTTCTCAAAAATAACGCTTTAAAATTAGCCTGCTAGGACGTTTTGCAGTGCAGCAAACTCTTTCTCAACACGCTTACCTTCTTTCTTGGAGAACCCGTCCAAAACATTCAAGGCATGACGCAATCGCGCTCGCGTCATATCCGGTCCAAGCATGGCCATCGACTCAACCACAGACCACGAATTAGGCGTTCCAGCAATTGCCACGAATAATGGCTGCATGAAATCACCCATCTTTATTTCCATTGCTTTTGCCAAGCTTTTTACATCACCAAATATATTGTCTTTGTTCCAATGACGCTGCGCCTCAAGCGTCCACAAAGCAAACTGGAGCACACGCTTCACCTGCCCTTCTTCTAATTTTTTATGCGCAAAGTCGTCTTTAGAAATATTCAGCATTCCTGAGAACATAAATCCAGCAAGTGGCGCAATATCAGCAAAAGTTTCTACTCGACCTTGAACATGCTCAAGCATTGGCTTCACATAATCTGAGTTAAATGCCCATTGCTGAGCACGCGCGGCAAAGTCTTCGGCTGAAAGATTTTCTCGAATCCACAGACCATTTAACCAACTAAGTTTTTCAACATCGAAAATTGGTCCACCTAGTGAAACGCGCTTGATATCGAATGTTGCGATCATTTCATCAAGCGAGAATTTTTCGGTTTCGTCGGGCAATGAATAACCCATACGGCCAAGGTAATTTGTTAAAGCCTCAGACATGAAACCAGCCCGTTCATAATAGGTGATACTGGTAGGGTTCTTACGCTTACTCAATTTACTCTTGTCGGGGTTACGCAACAAAGGCATGTGACATAGGGTTGGCATATCCCAACCAAAGTACTCATATAGAAGCTGATGCTTTGGCGCAGAATTAATCCACTCTTCGCCACGAATCACGTGAGTGATTTCCATTAAATGATCATCAACAACATTGGCTAAGTGGTAGGTTGGCATTCCATCACTTTTTAACAGGATTTGAGCATCTACTTGCGCCCAATCAATCTCGATCGTGCCGCGCAACATATCATCAATGACACATGTACCTTCTTCTGGCACCTTCATACGAATAACATGAGGCTCGCCTGCAGCTAAACGCTTCTCGACTTCATCTGCTGGCAATTCCAAATCACCTTTAATACCGGGATTCAAACCAGCTGCTTTTCGTTCCTCACGAATAACATCTAACTCTTCAGGTGTTCTGAAGCAGTAGAAAGCCTTACCTTCTTCAACCAGTTGTTTCGCATACGCGCCGTAATCATTTTTTCTCTCGCTTTGGCGATATGGTCCATGAGGACCGCCAACATCAGGCCCTTCATCCCAATCGAGACCTAACCAACGTAAAGCATCAAGAATCTGCTTTTCTGACTCTGGCGTGGAACGCGCCTGATCCGTATCTTCGATACGTAAAATAAACTTGCCGTTATGTTGCTTCGCGAAGCACATGTTAAACAGTGCGATATAAGCAGTGCCGACATGCGGGTCGCCTGTTGGAGATGGAGCAATACGGGTACGTACAGTTTGAGTCATTAAAATTTCCAGTCGTTCAGTAAATAATATGGGTGGTTAAAAATTCTTTCGTTAGCTTATCGACTAACCGTAACCACCAACAAAAGGGTTTGTTTTAATTTCTTGTCCAATCGTAGACATAGGGCCATGACCAGGAACAAAAGAAATCTGATCACCCAAAGGCCAGAGCTTGCCGCGGATAGACTTACATAAAGTGTCGTAATCTCCCTTCGGGAAATCAGTTCGACCGATAGAGCCTTGAAAGAGAACATCTCCGACGAACAACAATTCGCTCGGACGATGATAAAAAACAACGTGACCCGGCGTGTGGCCTGGGCAGTGCAAGACTTCTAGAATTTCCTGTCCGATCTCGACAGTATCACCCTGCTCTAACCACCGATTTGGAGTAAAGGATTGAGCTGGCGCAAAGCCAAACATCTGAGATTGCTGAGGCAGCATATCAATCCAGAATTGGTCTTCTTTGTGCGGCCCCTCAATGGGAAGGTTTTGAGATGTACTCAATTCCCCTACCGCACCAGCATGATCGATATGCGCGTGCGTCAAAATAATCTTATCTAGTTTAAGACCAAGCGCATCAATACGTGCCTGAATTTTAGGTAAGTCCCCGCCTGGATCTACAACCGCAGCAGACATCGTCACATCACACCAAACAAGACTGCAGTTCTGCTCAAATGGCGTAACCGGAACAATTTCGTATTTTAATGCCATTACAGCGCCTTTCGTTCGAAATCAGAGAATGAAGTTTGTGCGAGGTATTATCGACAAAGACCTGTTAATATCAACCGGCTTCTAACAACAAATTCATGGGTATTCTTCATGCAGTTCACACCTAAACGTATTCTTACAAGCATTGCGCCTGCTTTTATATTATCGATCACGCTTGTCGGATGTTCATTTGTTGATACGGTGCCCGGCAGTCAGAAGGTGATCATTAGCCACGACACGGCAGAATGTAAGCGCATTGGCGAAACCGAGGTAAAAGTACTATCCAGTATTGCTGGCATTGATCGTGACGAAGATACAATGGCGCAAGAGCTTTCAACACTAGCTCGAAATGCCGCCTACTCAAAAAAGGCGAACACCATTACTCCCATCTCAGAAATTGAAGACGGCCGTCAAACTTTTGTTCTTTACCGTTGCCGCTAACGACTAGACAGTTAATAGATACAAAAAAGGGCGTAAAGTATTCACTTCACGCCCTTTTTATTTACAGCGTAAAACCTCAAGTATTATCAAGCACAACGCGATACCGCGCTTTGCCATCTCTCAAATGTTGAATGGCCGCATTGATATCAGACATCGGGAACATCTCAACCTGTGGTTCGATGTCATGCCTTACCGCAAACGCTAGCATCTGATCAATCGTTGCAGGACTCCCTACTGGCGAAGCCGACACAGACTTTTGTCCCATTAGCAGTGGAAAGACAGCTAGATCGAGAGGCTCTGTTGTCGCTCCCACAAAATGAAGTCGGCCTTTTGGAGCTAAACAGGCAATGTAAGCGTTCCAGTCTAACTTCACGTTGACGGTAGAAATAATAAAATCAAACTGGCCCACCGCCCGAGCAAGGTCTGCCGCAGAACTAGAATTAATCGTTGCATGCGCCCCCAAAGCTAAGGCTTCTTCTCTTTTGCTGTCAGAACTTGTGAAAGCGGTAACTTCGCACCCCCACGCGTTTAAAAACTTCAGACCTATGTGCCCTAAGCCCCCTATGCCGATGACGCCAACCTTGTCAGTCGGTTTAACATCAAACTGAACTAGAGGGTTATAAACGGTAATACCACCACATAACAAAGGCCCTACCTTAGGCAGGTCCATGCCCTCAGGAATTTCTACAACACTCGCCGCGCTCGCAACGACTTTGTCACCAAATCCGCCATCTCTGTTGACGATCGTGCCTTGAGCTTCTGCACATAAATTCTCATCTGCACTTCGGCAGCTTTTACAATGACCACAATAGTCAGAATGCCAACCAAGCCCTACATTTTTACCAACTAAGGTATCGTCAACTTCCGCGCCAACGCTTGCAACACGGCCAATGACTTCGTGCCCTGCTACGATAGGGTACACAGACATCCCCCAGCTGTTGTCGAGCATGCTCACGTCACTATGGCAAATACCGCAATACATCACGTCAATTTCAACATCATTCGCACCTAAAGGTTGAAGTTCTCTCCCTACTTCAACCAACTTTCCGCCTGCGGTCTCTGCTGCATACGCTCTATACATAAAAGATTCCTTTGATTAAACCCAGCGTTAAATACGCGTCATTGCTTAGATTAGATTCCAAACCTTAGTTGATGTGATGATCCGTTTCCATGATAGCTCCCTTCAAGTTAATTGATTTAGATCCAGCATATTCGAAAAGCTCAGCAAGCTATGCCTGCGCTTACTAAGCTCTTTGGGCAGTTTACTAATTAGGAAATCCCCATGCGCATTAACGAACCCGTTACTCAAAACGAGCTTGAATATGACCAGCACGCTCGCATTGTTTCAACAACCACGTCTAAAGGCGTGATCACATACGTCAATAAAGACTTCGTTGAAATATCAGGGTTTACCGAAGAAGAAGCGCTTGGGCAAGCACGCAACATTGTTCGTCATCCAGATATGCCACAAGCCGCGTTTCAATCGCTTTCGGACGCAATGGCGGATCAAAAATCGTGGATGGACATCATTAAAAACCGTTGTAAAAACGGGGATCACTATTGGGTCGATGCTTTCGTGATGGCTAATGCGGATGAAACTGACGGTGAAGCTCACCTGCAAAGCGTTCGATTCAAGCCAAGTCGTGATCAAATCAGTCGCGCTACGCATGCTTACAAGCTAATTAATGAAGGTAAACAGCCCTACCATCTATAGCACCCTAAACATTGGCCAATCGCCTATGAATTGAATGCAGCGACCACGACCCTACTACTTCCTATTGCCATTTTTTTGGCCATCACACATTTTTTAATCGGAGCCGCTTCCACAATCGCTTTTCTTGGAGTGATGACACTTTTTAATTTTTTCATCACACTCAACATACGACAAGCAGCGAAAGAATCAGCAACAACCTATTCCGACACACTCGCGCAGTATATTTATACGGGCCGTTTGGATGAACTAGGCAGTCTTGAGCTTAGTAAAATATTTATGCGCAATAAGTTAGAAACCGCCCTTTGGCGAGTGGTGGACAGCACCAAAAACGTAGAAGATGGTGCGCGATTATCTGCGAATATGGCGAGTGATACAGAGCAGCAAACAGCACGTCAGAAACAAGAACTTGAGCAACTTGCCACCGCTATCAATGAGATGTCGACATCTATAACAGAGGTCTCACAGAACACCCAAAACGTGAGCAGCCTAATGCAATCGGTTCAAAATAACGTCGCGCAAGGCTCAAGCCAAGTCAATGCAACGCAACGCAACAAGTAGTCGGAGAACTGGCTTCGAAGCTCTCAACAACCTCAGAACAAATCAAAAGTATCAGTAATACCAGCCAAGAAATTTCAACACTGGTTCAATCGATTCATGGCATTGCTGAACAAACCAATCTACTGGCATTAAACGCGGCCATAGAAGCCGCCCATGCAGGCGAACAAGGTCGTGGCTTTGCCGTCGTAGAAGATAAAGTGCGGAATTTAGCGAGCAGCACAGCAACCACAACAGAGCAAATTCAAGCAGCTATTGCGGCGATACAAGAAGGCGTCGATGTCACTGTCGATCTAATGAATCAAACCCTTGAAAGCTCAAACACCACTACTCGTCAATCCACAGAGGCCAAAGAAGCGTTAGCAGAAATCACAAATCTGACTGAAGAAACCCTTGCGGCAATGATTCAATCTGCCTCGGCAACAGAACAACAAAGCATGGTATATGAAGAAATTAATCAGAACGTTCACACAATCCAAGACTCAGCGGTACAAACGTATGACAACGCGACAAAAGCACAGACTATTCAAGAGAAGCAATTTACAGAAGTAATGAAACTCACCAAGCTTGCGAATGACTTCACCTCGTGAATTGTTCAGCAACGAAACAATGCGATGAAAATTCGCACAGCAATTAGAACAATTGTGAACACTACCGAGCTCAACAAAAACCTCATATACACTTAGGTCACAGGTTGCCAGAAACATGCGCCAAACTTTTGACACCGCAATCTGAAACTTGATAATCAGCTAAAATAATTAAATATAAACAATTGTTTTTAATAGCTATTTTCAACTCTGTACATGGTTTTTGCTTTAAACACACCATTGCAAAAACAACACTATTTTTCTCGGAGATTGAACATGCTTACTATCGTAGCTTCTAACAACACTGAAACAGTTAAAACAACTCAAGTTCAAAATGAAATGAAAGGTGAAGAGCTTCTTCTAAGCTACCTATTATGGGAAAGCAAATTTGAAGGTGATGCTCACGATACTTTCGAAGACCCAATCGACGTATTTCTAACATCACAGGGTGAAAAGCCGCTAAGCCTAGCGTAAACATCCTTTCATAGTCTCTGAGAATGCAGAGCCACAGTTTCATTGTGGCTCTCTCAAACCACTTTCAACTCAGCGCCCCGCACTTTCCTCTAAATTCTGAATTAACGCTCTCACACATTCAGACACTCATTACACTTTCGTGCACTTACTCTCACTATCAATTTATTCTGGCTTAAGCACTGCGCCGCCAATAATTTTACCAGTCCATTTATCCGTCATTGCTTGTTTAACATTTTCCAAGCCATAAATACTTGAAACAAACGGCTGAATATCACCATTTCGTACCCATGACATAATCTGTGATAAGCGTTCTTGTCGAATAGATGGATCTTGCTGCGCGGATATGACAGTAGGACAGCCCAAGACTTTGAGCCCTTTCATCATAATTAAGTTAGTGGGGAGCATATTCGCATTAGGCGCTCCACGTTGGCCTTTTCCTTTTGCGACAAACGGCGTTGATGCCCAACCAACAATAAGAAACCGCGCTCCGAACTTTACGCAACGCATACTCTCAAGCGATATATCCCCACCTACGCCATCGTAAACCACGTCGACCCCGGCACCATTGGTAAGTGCTTTCACTGCATCTCTGAAGCGACTCACACCGAAATCAGGATCAGATGATGAAGTATTAATAACCCAATCTGCACCCTGCTCTTTAACCACTGCCAATTTTTCATCACTGCGCCCAGTTGCAATGACCTTAGCGCCTAACAACTTGGCCATATGCACCGCAGCTAAACCAGTTGCGCCTGAGGCGCCATGAATGAGAACGGTCTCACCAGGCTTTAATTCGCCACATTTTACGAGGCAGTGATAAGCAGTCTCATAACTTCCTAAAAGGTTACACGCTTGTTCAAAGCTGAAACCCTCAGGAATTGCTCTAACAGCTTCAGCAGGTGCAACCGCGTAGTTAGCGAACCCTCCATATTGCTGATACTTGCCCGGAGATCTTGGTCCGGTCACAAACCCATCTACAAATACGCGATCACCAATAGACAAACCCTCTGCTTTCGCCTCTTCACCAGCCCATTCAATCACCCCGCTATATTCTAAGCCTGGGGTATATGGCAAAGGCGGCATATGCTGATACTGTCCGCTTGTCATGAGTAGATCGACCCAGCCAAGCGCGGCAGCTCTCACTTGAATCAATACATCATGACTTACTAGATCTTGTACATTGGGTTTTACTTGAGAAACCAAATGTAAGTTCTTCTCGACACCTTGAACGGGGTCTTCAGCAAACTGACTAATTTGAGCACAGCGCGGGTTGGATATTGGTTCGATGACGGCCACAGATACACCTATTTTTTTATTATTTATAAAAATTCTTCAACGTAATTCTGCCAACGTTTGACGCAAAAACAAGCACTTAGAGCATCAGAAATACTGAACGTAAAATAATTTCATCTTTTTATTTGCATAACCAAAAATCTGTACCAGTATTGGGTTGCTGATGTTATTCATGCGTCAGCGATAGAAAGACTTTCATGGATACTACTCGCACTTATTGCCGGCTGTGCATTGCACAACCGGCCTTTTTTTGCCTGCATATTCTTAACTTACTCAAGCTTATCTTCCGAAACGTAATATTCATTAAAATCTAGCGTCTTTTGCGCTCTAAATGCTATCTCGGTAGACATTTCAGGCCTTACCAACTTTACAAACTGTTACATCGCTCGTTAAAGTGCAGAAAAATGAGTGAGTAGTTTATGAGCAGTAACGACCAATCAAACGATAAATCAGCGCCGGTGATTCACCCCAAATTGGCATCTGTTATTCATCAAGTTAAGTTGCAACGCAAAAGCGCTGCATCGCTATGCATCAGCCATGATGAAGCGATCGGTTTACGCGGATTAGATTCAAAGGCGAAAGGTTTTTTCGTTCGTCGCGAACATCTTGACCCAAAAACATCACACACAATCATCGACTGTCGTTCACTCAGTTGGCAAAACGATTGCCCTCGATCTATAGACGGTCTTGAGCATACAGACAAAGCTGACAAGTTCTTTTGCCCGCAATGCAAACAAGACGTCTACTGGTCAAACAGTAAAGCTGAGCGCAATAAGCATGCGCAACTCGGGAACAACATTGCATTTGCCGTAGACCTCCCAGTTAAGAAACAAGCACCTTCAGTCAAACGTCAAACATCCGACAAATTCGGAATGAACCTGATTCGCTCAATACTTACCAGCAACACACAACTGCAAATTCAAAAGCGTCAGACTGGAAGTGCCTCCCAAGCAATACTGAATGACATTGTTGCAAAGCTTAAGCGCTTTCAAGCACAAGTTGATGCTGGCATCCGTAATTCCGAAACTGGTCTGAGATTGAGTCACCACCAAATTCATGAAGATCTGCAAGATATTGAGCTAGATCTCGCTTATAGACATATGCTTGCCGCCGAAAACGTGCAACGCTTGGTAAATCAAATCCCTCAATTTGAAGCCTTACTTGAAAGTGAGCAAAGCGCTTCAAATTTGCCACTAAAACAAGAGACTCATCAAGGCGACAATCAAAAGGCAACGGTGATAGAGTTTCCATCGTAAAGCGTCCACGGTCGCTAGAGTCACGCGTAGATAAAAGACATATGGAATATTAATAAATGTCGATACAACTTAGGTGTCTCCTGACTATTTTCGCCTTAATACCATTGGCGTCCTGCATCACACCAAGCACACAAGCGTCTAATGAACTAGCCCAAACCCGCATACAAACTCCCACCTTTGATGAAACGCATTTCATTGCGCAAGACGGGTACAAACTTCCTTTTAAAAGCTGGCCAGCTGCAGAAGAACCTGAGCGTATTATCCTCGCACTACACGGTTTTAATGATTACTCAAATGCCTTCAGTGGGCTCTGCGAATTCATGACTGATAAGCACTCTACAAAAACCCTTTGCATGGCCTATGACCAAAGAGGATTCGGTGCGACAGAACAAACCGGTATCTGGCCGCAAAAAGGAAAGCTACAGTCTGACTTAATGACAATGAGCAAGTCACTAAAACTGCAATATCCAAATGCAGAACTTTATCTTGTTGGTGAAAGTATGGGCGGCGCCGTCATTATTTCTGCACTCACTCAAAATAACGACAAGACCTCGCATATAGATGGAATTATCTTACTAGCCCCTGCAGTCTGGGCACGGAGCACTCAACCCTGGTATCAGCGTTTTGCGCTGTTTGTCGCCGTACATACATTCCCTGGCTGGAAACCTACAGGGGAAAGTCTTGGTGTGGTTGCCACCGATAATGTTGAAGCGCTGATCGCGATGAGCCAAGACCCTCTCGTTATCAAAGAGACGAGAATTGATGCTATTTATGGATTAACTAACTTGATGGACTTAGCGCTTGAGAACGCGTCAGCAATACAAACGCCCGCCCTCGTACTATACGGGCTCAAGGACGAAGTCATTCCCAAAACACCTACTTGCGAAATGCTCAAACGAATGGAAAGCCAAGTTAACCATCAGCTTAAACTTTATACCAATGGCTACCATATGCTAAGTCGCGACCTACAAGCAGCGCGCGTTTTCAAAGACATGACAGCTTGGATGGATGACCAAAACGGGTTTGAATCATCCTCGATTGAAGAACTCTATTGCGGGCAGTAAATGCTTAGCCTTGCTTAGCGGTCAGTTTAACCTGCATAGAGGTATAGCCTTTCACGAAATTCGATTGGACATATTCGGGCTCTGATAACACTTCTATATCATCAAAGCGTGATAGCAACTCTTCCCACAGGATCTTAAGTTGCATTTCAGCCAGTCGATTCCCCATGCAACGATGCACGCCGAATCCAAAAGACAAATGTTTGCGTGCATTTTTACGGTCGATGATGAATGCATCTGGATTCTCAATCGCACGCTCGTCCCGATTCCCCGACGCATACCACATCACGACTTTGTCGCCTTTTTTAATCGTTTGACCATGTAACTCAACATCTTGCGTCGCGACCCTGCGCATATAAGCTAAAGGCGTCTGCCACCGAATGATTTCACTAACCATATTAGGTATCAAACTTGGATCAGCTTTTAGTTTTGCGAACTCATCAGGGAACTGATTCAACGCAAACACACCGCCAGTCATGGAATTACGCGTTGTGTCGTTCCCACCGACAATCAATAAAGCCATGTTCCCTAAAAACTCCATAGGTCGATCAATCATGTCTTTCGTGTTGTCATTGGTTAGCAGCAAACTGATTAAATCAAATCCCGGAGCCTGACCTGACTTCAAGCGCGCCTCTTTTTCGCGCCATAACTCCGAGAAGCCCTTTGCCATGGCACCAGCAACTTCGAAGGCTTGAGCGGTATACCCGGTCCCACCGGTGGTTTCGGGGGATGCTGCAGCCACGTCAGACCAGAAAGCCAATTTACGACGTTCTTCGTAGGGGAAATCCAATAAAGTTGCCAACATGCGACTTGTTAACTCTATTGATACGCAGTCCACCCAATCAAAAGGCTCATCTACCGGCAAGTTATCAAGCACATCACAGGTTCGCTGACGAATTAAGGACTCCATTTCCTTTAAATTCTGAGGAGCAACAACGCCTTGAACAGCTTGTCGTTGAACATCATGTTTAGGGGGATCCATCGCAATAAAGGTTTGAATTTCGATACCTTCAGGTTGCGGGCCTATCGATATAATAGGTTCGGCAGAAAAAAGCTCATGATGCTTATCAACATACATAATGTCTTCGAAACGTGTCACCGACCAAAAAGGTCCAAATGGACTGTTCGCTTGATAGTGCACCGGACTCTCATCTCGTAGACGTTGAAAATACTCCAACCACCGCCCCTGTCGAAACAAAAAAGGATTGCTGACATCAATTTCACCCAATGAAAGATCAGCAACAGGAGGAATTGGGGTTTCAGTAAATGTCGGAATAGCGCGCGCTAAACCCAAACGCTTTTTGAATTTTTGAAAGGCATGCGCTCCCTTAATTTGCAGATGCATAGGAACAAGCGCGGTACTCTTTTCAATCACAGGCTCTAAAAGTTTCATTGGTCTTTTACCTTCGTTGCACTATGTGACATTACATCTGGAATTCAGGAAGTTTGACGACCATCCCGTTGTCATCAGCGCTAAGTCGAACCTGACATGCAAGTCGTGATTCTTCTCGTTTCTCTGGCGCCATATCTAGCATTTGAGCTTCTTCTAAATTGATTTCACCCAATTGATCACGCCATTGTGGGTCTATAAACACGTGGCACGTGCCGCACGCGCATTCCCCACCACAATCCGCATCAATACCCGGCACCATATTTTCGGTCGCCACTTCCATTACAGACTGCCCATTCTCATAACTTAGAGAATGCTCTGTCCCATCGTGTTCGATCAGGGTTATCGTGCTCATGCTTTACCTCTTATTATTTTCACGTGCGATTCTGATTAAGTGAGGCAAAGATTAGAGTGTCAAACACATACAAGGGAGGTCATTTATTGCCATTCGAGAGTCATTTATTGACATCGCAGGGTCATTTAAAGACACTATAAGAAAGACGACCACTATTGGCGTTATCCACCACCACAGTGACATGAGATCGCGATAACGATGAACGAAGCCGCAACCATCCCCTCGAACTATTCAAGACTGATAGCCCGTGCATTAGGACTCTTGGTTCAAGATCTCCCTAAATTGCTGGCGCACACCAACTTAAGCGTCGATGAGTTTTTAGATGAAAGTACGCTTATCACGGCAGACCAACAAATCACTTTGCTTGAAAATGCATTTTCAATTTCTGGAGACGAAGCCTTCGGATTAGCGATTGGAAAAATGCTGACCCCAGCAGCCCATGGAGCGATGGGTTTTCTTGTAAATAGCAGTCCAAACTTGATGACTGCCCTACAAGGGTTTCAAACGTTCTCCCCAACAAGAATGAGTTTTGTGAGCTTAGATCTTCGCGCTGAAGGCGACTGGTTATCCGTTTACTATCACGTCGAACTAGATCTCAAGCCAGAAATTTTAAGATGCATTACCGAGGCGTCGGCCATTACATTTTTTGATTGCGCAGAACACTTGCTGGGGCACCCGCTTAATTCAGCGATTACAAGCTTCATTCATCCGAAACCAAACTACAACGCACGCTATAGCGATTGCATTCCCGGAGAAATACTATTTTCTCAAACTCATACCATCGTAAAAATCCCAATTGAAGCTTGCAGAGAGCATAACGTTTCTGCGAATCATGAAAACTATCAACTTGCTTTCAAGCAGTGCGAACAGATGCTCTCTACCATCAATTCTGATGAGCGCTCTTACACATACAAACTTCAAAAATTAATGCTTTCACACCCTCCAGGAACCTTATCAGAAGACGATGCCGCAGCCGCTATGTTCGTCAGTAAGCGAACATTGGCCCGTTATCTTGAGCGAGAAAATTCGGGCTTCAGAAAGCTACGTGACGATATTTTATGTCAACAGGCACAAGACTATTTACGCAATTCCAGAATGTCTGTAGAGGCTATCGCTACCCTTTTGAACTATCACGACAGCTCAAATTTTCGCCGAGCTTTTAAACGCTGGAATAATCAAACACCTGATCAATATAGGAAAGCAGCACAAAGAATCGCACTTTAAATCCTGCACTTATCGACTAACCTGCACCAGACAATCTCTTGGGAGCATGGCGAGAAAACCTAGTCGCTAGCGATACGGATATGAAGATAAAAACCAAACAAATCAGTGGGACACTTGCACTATTAGTTGCGAGCTTAATTTTAGTTGGCTTCATTTCTATCTATTTAGCAATCAGCAAATCAAATCAAGTCATTCAAGAATTAACCGAAAGCCGGCTTGAGTCGACGCTGATGCTTAAAAAGTCACATATTGAAGATTACTTAAGGGGGCTCATTCAGCAGTTTGAGCTTATGTCGAAAGACCAAAGTGCAAGTGCTGCTAGCTTTCATTTTGATTCGACCTTTCCATTCTTTGAGCAATCTAGTGGTATTTTAGACGCTGAAAAGTCTGAAGTACGAGATTATTTCACTGAACACTTTTTCACCCCATATACTGAACGTTTAGGCCAGTCACCGATTGATGCAGACACCTATTTCAAAGACTTCACGAAAAACCAATGGATACTGCAATACCATTACATCACCGCGAACCCTAACCCTATCGGTGAGAAGCAAAAAATGGAGAGCCCTAGCAGCGAGTTCTCCTCATATAGTGCCGCACACAGTGGCTATCACAATACATTTCTAGAATATTCTACAAAGCTAGGTTTTGGTGACGTCTACCTCATTGGCCCAGACGGCCGAATAAACTACTCATTAAAAAAAGGCTTTGAGCTAGGCACGAATATCATAAATGGACCGTTCGCGAGCTCAGGATTAGGACGCGCGTTCAACGGTGCGCTTAATGCCGAACAAGGTCAATTAGTATTCGAGGACTTTAGCGCTTATACCCCCTTATTCGAAGCGCAAGCCGCGTTCATTGCCACGCCTATCATTAAGTTCAAACGCGTACGTGGCGTTATCGTTGTTCAATTCCCTATCGACAAAATCGACCAAATCATGACAAATGATCATGCATGGAAAGAAGTAGGGTTTGGTGAAACCGGCGAAGCCTATCTAGTAGGTTCTGACTCAAAGCTACGCAACACAATGCGTCACAACGACGAAAACCCTGAGCGCTACTTCGAGCACCTCCAAGCAAGCAGCATAGATAGCGACACGATTGATCAGATTAAATCTCTCGGTTCCGGAATCGGCTTACACACTATTGACACTACTGCGACACAGAATGCTCTTTCGGGCAAATCGGGCTTTGCTAGCATCACTCAACAAGATGGTCGAGAAGTGTTGTCCGCCTATGCTCCAATCAATGTTGAGGGTTTCAATTGGGCCATCATTAGCGAAATTGATAAAAACGAAGCCTTCTCAGCAGCATCTGCGCTTGCACAGGACTTAAGCGTAAGCCTTTTGTTACTTACCATCATTGTCGCAGCGCTTGCCGCCATACTTATTTGGTTTAGCGCTAATTTATTATTCAAGCCATTAGAAAATATGGGCGATAAAATGCATGACATTGCGCATGGCGATGCGACCTTATCTAGTCGTCTGAATGAAGACGGCGACAATGAAATATCCGGTTTTGCTAAAAGCTTTAATGTTTTCGTTGAAAAGCTTGCAACACTTGTTGAACGCACTGAAGAAACATCTCGATCCCTAAGCAGCCAAGCAAATCAATTGACTGACTTATCGCGAACAGGAAACCAACAAGCCATACAACAACGTCAACAGATTGAGAATATTCAGGCTGCGATCAGCCAAATTCTGGATAGTATTACTAGTAACGCCGAACGCGCAAATCTAGCGTCAGATGCTGCCAACGAGGCTAAGTCTAATTCTGAAAAAGGCAAAGCAGCGACGCAGCGGGCGGTCAAATCAATTCAAGATGTCGAGCAAGAGATTACAAACGCAGCAGAAGCTCTCGCAGGTGTAGAAAACGACACAAATGAGGTAGCAAGCCTACTCGCGGTGATTGATTCGATCTCCGAGCAGACCAATCTACTCGCACTTAACGCAGCAATTGAGGCTGCTCGAGCCGGCGAAAATGGCAGAGGGTTCGCTGTGGTCGCAGACGAAGTCCGCAGTCTGTCCCACAAAATTCAACATGAAACAGCAGCCATTACGACGACGGTTAACAATCTAAAAGTCGGAACAGAGAACGCAGTTGCCGTCATGCGTGCTAGTAAAGAAAGCAGCGAACGCAGCACTGAGTCATCCCAACTCGCCGGCAAATCACTTGATCAAGTTGTAGAATCGAGTGATTACATCGCCGGAATTAACCGAGAAATCAAATACAATACCAACATCAATACAAACTTAGCCAACGACATCAAAGAGAATGTCGACCAAACAGCGCAAATTACCTCTGAGTCAACGAAGGCATCCCATCAAATCCAAGAGATTGGGAACGACATTGCGTCATTAGCATCTCAACTGCATGAACTTGTTGGCCAATTCTCTAACGAATCGAATAACCACTCTGAAGCACAAGAAATTTCGAAGTAATAATAACTACCCTCATTGTAATTTCTTGCAAAACTAAAACGCTACCTCTCTTGTTTTATCGTCGAAAACGAGTTTGAGACCACCTGAAAAACCCCACCACATAAGGCATTTATACAAACCATAAGAAAAAGTGATAGCCATAATGATAACATCGGCTTTTCTTATAAAGAGAATAATTTTCCCTATATAAGAAATAAAATTTTATATAAATCAAAAACTTAACCAAAAACTCGGAACTACATCACACAATCAATCCAATTAATTCGATGATATCGATCGCTTGGTCAGGTTTTATCGAATAGTTCATCTCTAAAACCGCCATTACGATGCGCGCAACCATACCTTGTAGTAGAGGCATACATCGTGATTCAAACAGACATATTAATGATAGGCGGCGGCATCATGAGTGCAACGCTCGCAACATTAGTCTCGGAGCTAGACAACACTCGCTCTATGACACTTATCGAACAAGCGGAACGATTCGGTAACGAAAGTTCAGATGCATGGAACAATGCAGGGACTGGGCATGCTGGATATTGCGAACTCAATTATACACCGCAAAGTAACGATGGAAGCGTAGCTCCTGATCGAGCACTCGCTATTAATGAGCAATTTGAAACCTCTCTACAATTTTGGAGTTCACTGACCCAAAAAGGTGTTTTCGCTCGCTCCGAAGACTTCATAAAGCAAGTACCACATTTGAGCTGGGTCAAAGGCGAGCAAGCCTCCAGATTTCTTGCTGAACGCCATCGTTCATTATCAAAGAACGCGCTATTCGACGGAATGGAATATTCCAATGATCCTTCTGAGCTAAATCAATGGCTGCCGCTGATTACTGCTGGTCGCTCAAGCAACGAATCGATGGCCGCGACGCGAGTCCAGCACGGCTCTGATGTTAACTTCGGCGCGCTTACGCGTATGTCGGCGGTACACTTATCCTCGCTAGAAAATGTCGATGTAAGGGTAAGTTCCCGCGTCGTAAACCTAGATAAACAAGGTGATCGCTGGCATGTCACAGTTCAGAACGTAAAGTCTGGTGAACGTACGGTATTTAATTCAGGTTTTGTATTCATTGGTGCTGGCGGCGCTAGCTTATCTTTACTGCAAAAATCTGGCGTCAAGGAAGCTAAAGGTTATGGAGGCTTCCCAGTCTCAGGTATTTGGTTAGCATGCCAGAACGAAGAGCTTGCGTTGTCTCACAACGCGAAGGTATATAGCCAAGCGGAGGTAGGTGCACCACCTATGTCTGTACCTCATTTAGATACACGTTACATTGATGGTAAGCCTGCACTACTGTTCGGACCGTTTGCAGGCTTTACGACGAAATTTTTAAAACAAGGCAACATCCTAGATCTTATTCGTAGCGTACGTTTAGACAATATTGCCAACCTTTTACACGTTGCTCGTAACAACTGGTCTCTTACGCAGTACTTAGTAAAAGAAGCACTCAGTTCACGTGACGCAAGACTTACTCACTTAAATGGGTTCTTACCACAAGCTGATCATAGCGAATGGCAGTTACGCCGTGCGGGTCAGCGCGTGCAAATCATTAAAACAGGAGTACAAGGAAAAGGCTCTTTGGAATTTGGAACAGAAGTATTAGCAACCAAAGATCGCTCTTTGGCGGCACTTATGGGTGCCTCCCCAGGTGCGTCGACCTGTGTATCAGCAATGCTTGATGTCATTGAACGTTGTATGCCTGAACTGACTCAAGGCAGTCACTTAGTCACGCTTCAATCGCTAATTCCAAGTTACGGACACTCATTGAAAAACGATGCTCAACTCTTAGCAAATGTTAGAGCATTTACACATTCAACACTGGGCTTATCAGATTCAGTAAGCACAGTGCCAAGCTTTTTAGAATCAAACCCTCATATGGAGTCAACCTTATGTTGATCGGAATTCCAAAAGAATCTCAAGCACAAGAAAATCGCGTTGCGATTATTCCTGCTGGCGTGCCAGAACTGCTTGAGGCCGGTTACGAAGTTATCGTTGAACAAGGTGCTGGCGACGGCGCACACTTTACCGATGAAGAGTACCGCAGTAGCGGTGCAATTATCGCTGATGATGCAGAGTCACTGTATCGACAAGCAAATATTGTCGTGAAGGTTCTCGCACCTACAGAAGAAGAAGCAAAGCTTCTTCGTCCTGAGTCGACATTGATCAGCATTATGGAGCCGTGGGATAACGTTCCACTTATTCAAAATCTTGCAGCACGCTCTATCGACTCGTTCGCCCTTGACCTTGTGCCACGCTCAACGCGTGCTCAATCTATGGACGTATTGAGCGCAATGGCTGGCATCAGTGGTTATCGCTCAGTATTGCGCGGAGCGATGTCTTTGCCTCGTTACTTCCCGATGCTAATGACGGCTGCGGGCACCATTCACCCTGCACGTGTTTTAGTGATCGGAGCAGGTGTTGCTGGCTTGATGGCAATCGCAACGGCACGTCGTTTAGGTGCTGTCGTTGAAGCATACGACTTACGCCCAGAAGTGAAAGAACAAGTCGAAAGTCTTGGCGCTGAGTTTATTGAGATCAAAGTTGAAGAATCAGACTCAGAGAAAAGCTCCGATAACAATGGATATGCCACAGCAAAAACCGAAGCGTTCTACGAAGCTCAGCGTTCGCAGCTAGGTGATTGTGTTGCTCGAGCGGACCTTGTCATCACAACTGCAGCGGTACCTGGCAAACCAGCACCCAAGCTCATCACGCGACAAATGATGCAGCGCATGAAGCGCGGCTCCGTAATTGTTGACCTTGCGGCAGCGCGAGGCGGTAATGCAGAGGGCACAGTCTTAAACGAAAAAATCGAGTTAGACGGCATCACCTTAGTCGGACACGTAAACCACCCTTCACGTGTGCCTGTGCATGCATCGCAGCTATTGAATCGAAACATTATCAACTTCATTAAGAACATGACCGAAGGTGGTCGCCTTGTTCCTAATCAAGAAGATGAAATTGTCACGGCAACTCAGGTGACTCGTGGCACTAGTATTTATTTTGAACCTGCTCAATTAAACCAAGAGGAGAATGCATAAATGGAAATGCTCGTTCTTAGCTTCACCATATTCATCTTGGCCTTATTCGTTGGCGTCGAGTTGATAAACAAAGTACCGCCAACCTTGCACACACCTTTGATGAGCGGCACCAACGCGATCTCTGGCATCGTTATCGTCGGTGCAATTGTTAGTGCTGGTACAAATCACTTGTCTCCAACTGTTGCAAGTGTTCTTGGTTTTATTGCTGTTACTCTCGCAAGCATCAACATCGTTGCAGGCTTCATGGTGACAGATCGTATGCTCAACATGTTTAAGCAAAAGGGTTAACGATGTTTGCTTTAGTCAATCTTTCTTACTTAACAGCGGCTGTGTTTTTTATCCTCGGCATAAAAGGCATGACCAAACCTAAAACGGCTGTACGCGGAAATCAGCTCTCAGCTATCGGCATGTTGATCGCAGTAACCGCAGCACTTCTTCACCACGACATCATTGGTTTCACTACGATCATTGCTGGTATTTTACTCGGCGGTTCAATTGGTGCATTGCTGGCAAAACGCACAGCAATGACGTCTATGCCAGAGCTTGTAGCAAGCCTTAATGGCGTTGGCGGCGGGGCATCTCTAGCAGTTGCTGGTAGCACATGGTTAACTGCAATCGCAGCAAATTCAGTGGTAACCGGCGTATGGTCAGCAGCCATTCTTGCTTCGATCGTCATCGGTGCAATAACGCTATCAGGATCAGTGGTCGCCGTTCTTAAGCTAAAAGGAACTATCGGTGACAGTAAGCGCGCAAGACAATGGCAGCTTATTACAGTAGCGAGCCTCGTGGGTATTCTTGCATGCGCAAGCATGATGTTTGGTGAAGGCCAACTGTCTAGCCTTGTACTACTCGCTATTGTCGGCCTCTGCTTGTTACTAGGTGTCGGTCTAGTACAACCAATTGGTGGTGCCGATATGCCAGTTGTTGTTGCGCTACTTAACGCCTACTCAGGTCTTGCTGGCGCAGCGACCGGTTTCGTGTTGGAAAACCAAGGCTTGATCATCACTGGTTCTCTAGTTGGCGCGTCTGGTCTTATCCTGACTGCAGTAATGTGTAAAGCCATGAACCGTTCACTACCAAACGTTCTCTTTGGTGGTGCATTTGGGCCGCAGGCTGATACGCAGTCGAAGTCAAACGACAGCGAGTTTTATGACGGCAAAGTGAAATACGCAACGCCAGATGACCTTGCACTACTCTTAGACGGTGCGCGCAGCGTTGTGATGGTTCCAGGCTATGGACTTGCGGTTGCCCAAGCGCAACACGCAGTGAAAGAGCTTGCTAATCAGCTTGAAGCACGTGGAGCTAAAGTCAGCTATGCGATACACCCTGTTGCTGGACGTATGCCTGGCCACATGAACGTATTGTTGGCAGAAGCTGAGATCCCATACGATCAACTAAAAGACATGGATACCATCAATCCTGAGCTTCCTCAGGCTGATGTGGCAATCGTACTTGGCGCAAACGATGTTGTTAACCCAGCTGCAGCTGAGGATCCAAATTCGCCTATCTTCGGAATGCCTATTCTCGATGTGCATAAAGCGAAGACCGTCGTTAACGTTAAGCGAAGCTTGTCTCCGGGCTTTGCCGGCATACCAAACAGCCTATTCATTCGTGACAATAGCTTGATGGTAAAAGGCGACGCAAAAGAAGTCCTTCAAGCAACGACCTCAGCGATCAAAGAGCTCTGAACAAAGCTTAGTTATAGAAAGTCCAAAACCGCACTTCGGAGCTTCTGAAGTGCGGTTTTTTATTTACGCACCGCAGCTTTTTCGTCATATCAGACCACCTTCAAACTAATCACAAACATTCCGTCATTTCATACAATTTTGTCTCCATGTTTTTCCTTACATTGGCCGGGTTGAATAATTTTCATACAAAAATAAAAGGAGAGATCATGTTCAACTTAAAAATGACAGCTAAACAATCATTACTCGCAGTCGCGGGTTCTTTAGGTATTAGCTCTATGGCGTTTGGAGATGCGCACAGCGGTTATGTTGCGCCTATCGATTTACCAACAGCACCAGTTAACACCTCAACCCGTATGTCATGTCGCGTACGACATTGAGTACGCGGGCTACCTTATCGAAAAAGCTAATGTGAATGCCATTAACTACGACAATCGCTACAACACGCAGTATCCGATTGCGGTAGTTCACGGCGTGTCTGGATTCGACAAAATCATCGGAGTTGTCGAGTATTTCCAGAATATTCCAGCAGTTTTGCGCTCAGGAAACGCAGTTGTATATACGCCAAATGTAACCGCATGGGATACCGCACAAGAACGTGGTGAGCAGCTATTAGACTACATCAATAATACGGTATTGCCAGAAACCGGCGCATCAAAAGTACACTTGATCGGTCACAGCTTAGGCACACCAACATCACGCTATGTTGCAGCAGTCAGCCCTGATACTGTGTCATCTGTGACATCAGTAAACGGCATCAACTATGGCTCTGGGTTTGCGGATTGGGGTGTCGACAACATTATTGGTGGACCGCTTGAAGGCATAGCGGCAGATTTGTTGAACTTAACCGGAGACGTACTCGACGCACTCGCTGGTAATCCTGAATATGCAAGTGACGCTTTAGAAATCGTTAAGTTTATGTCTTCTGAAGGCGCGTTAGCTTTCACAGAAGAGTTTCCTGACGGAGAGCCAACAACTTATTGTGGTAACGGCGCCAACCTTGTTAACGGCATTCATTACTACTCGTGGGGAAGTATTGGCACAACCACAAATATCGCAGACATAAATGATGCTTTATTCGTGCTTACTGACGCATTGGGTTACTACAATGGCGAACAGACAGATGGCTTAGTTGCTAAATGCTCGCAACGTTGGGGTGAGAACATTCGTGACGATTACTGGATGAACCATTTAGATGCTACAAATATGCTATTTGGTCTGAGTAATCTTTTAGAGACTGATCCTAAGACGCTATACAAAAACCACGCTGATCGTTTCCGAGGCATGGGTTTGTAATAGCAATTGCTGTACTAATTGAGGTCAGTTTTTCTATCGAAATACCTGACCTCTCTTAAATTAGAAAACCGCTAATGGGTGACCAGAAGCGGCTTTTTTATAGTCTTAATATAAGATAAAACTGGGGTTCAAGGCGGACGAGATCAGATTAATGTGCAACTATTTGGCTGGAATGCCTAAGAAAATTAAACAAGAATAAACGGCTCAGATTTCTCTATCGGCCATTTTATCTAAGGTCGCTAAGCGCTTGCGCTCATTCACATCAAACATAGATGCTTGCAAGGCCTGAATTTCTAATTGCTTATCAGAATCTGACAAACCATTGGTATTCAACACTAATTCCCTTTTTTGCCGATACTCAGCAAAACGTGCATCCCAAGCAGATTGCTTTTGATCTGCTTCAGCAAATCGTTGAACAGTTTTCTCGTCATATACTCTACGACGCAGTTCATGGAGCTCTTGTGCTGTAGCTCCGGCTTCCTTAACAGCTTGTATTCTTTTCCTGTCACGATCGAGCTGCTTTAGATTCTGTTCTTGCTCGGGCAAGAGGCCTTCAAGATCAACCAAACTTCCTGACCCAACGCTATCCTCTCTCGCATCTCGTTTACGCTGTAGTACCGCGGCAGTGTATGCGTCTAGCGCATCTTCTTCAGCAAAAAACGCCTCGTAAACATCTGCGCTTAAGCTATTCATTCGTGCATCACGACGGTATTCAAATAGGGTTAAGTAGTCATGTC
Organism: Oleiphilus sp. HI0125; assembly: GCF_001635355.1. Taxonomy (NCBI): domain Bacteria; kingdom Pseudomonadati; phylum Pseudomonadota; class Gammaproteobacteria; order Oceanospirillales; family Oleiphilaceae; genus Oleiphilus; species Oleiphilus sp. HI0125. The sequence goes on along the minus strand of NZ_LWGF01000879.1, from coordinate 9,196 downwards.
CAGACGGGGCAACAAGATTGTTGCCAGCGACAATCCCCTTTAAATCAATTAGAGCCTCTTTATACAAAATATACTCAGCCAAAACACCAATCGCCTGAGAGCGTGCTGGCTCTTCGAGGTGTCTAGTAAAATACTCTTCGATGCGCCCGATAATAGTTTCGATTGGCTCTTCACCAAGCGCTGCTAAAAAGTAATCGATCATAGATTTTAAAGAAGGCGTGACGACTAAGTCTCCGTAATCCGTCAGCGCAAAATAACCGGGTATGCTTGTGCCACGTAAGGAATTTGCTAAAGGTCCGTAAGCTGACGAATATGTGTCGCCCTGCTCATTCGGATAAATTTCATGGATTTCTGTAGATTCATTCAAGGGAGTTTGAATATTATTGCACTTCTCAGCGAGATACGCATTAGAGTTTGGCGTATCTTCAAGCTGAGATCCAAGATCCGAAGACTGCTTGTCTGACATAAGGAATGTCGCACCAAGTAGCACTCCTACACTCGCGAAACCAGCACTCATCGCTAGCCTTTTTTTCATGTCCAAATGACCTTTAGCGACTCAAATTAATCAATTAGTGTTTCGTTTAATTCGAATTTGGGCGAAGCACTTCGTTCTTGGTCAGGCAATATAACGTGAAGCTGCTTTGTTTGACCAAAAATCTGCGACGGATTCATTCCTAACATCGACCGAAAACTTTTGTTGAAGTGAGAAGAATCAGTAAAGCCCGCTTCAGCCGCAGCATCGGTCAATGTCATCCCTGCCCCTACATTTTCCGTGGTCTTATACAAAAGGCACCAAAGTTTATAGCGCCTAATGGGTATGCCCGTCTGCTTTTTAAAAAGTTCCATCAACCTCGATTGAGATAAGTTTGCAACATTAGCGAGATCAGAGAGGGATAGGTTTTCACTTATAGTTGACTGAATATGTTTGATAACATTCTTAATTCGTTTATCAAGCCAATAATTATGCTCAACACCAATAATTTCGTTGGTTCGCAAAATGAGCGATAGGGAATGAAGAATTTCCTGAGAATCAAAGGGCGCGGAACTCAACTCTAGAAAACGATTGATATAAGTATCTTCGCTCTCAGCGTCATAAAACGCGGTACCTTCGTTAGCATTCATCAAACTAGAAAGTAATCGATAGTCTTTTCCCAATGGATCTAAACTGCAATTTGCAAAAAGCTCACCCTGCGTATCGATAATGACTGGCATACCCGCTAGAAGAAGCAAGGTTCTGCACTCGATTGGCTGAGTCGTCTCACTGGTAATAAACCGAATGGGTTTATGCAAACCAAACATCAGTGTCCCAGAGCCAGTAGAGATATCTAGCGGATCAGTAAGTAGACCGATAAAGAGAGTACGTTGTTCCCACAAATAAAGTAGCGGACTTGCGCTCGTCGATTCCATGCCAAAGTTCTTCCTTCATTTTGCTTATTTTTATAGGATCGCAAACAGCACCGACCAATATAGAGCTAATACTCTAATACTGTCATATCTTAGAAATAATCTCAGGAAGACGTGTTCAAAATGTGCGCAGGATTAAGCAATTAAAAATCCAACAAACAAACCGTGAGTTTATACAAGCATCTTGAAAACAAATAACTTACCGCCCTCTTCTACCTAACCAGTTGCGACAGCGGCACCCGTTAATTTTATTATTTTTCTATGAACGTTTTCAGGTTGTTCAAAGCAGCTTGATAAGAACGAGCACCTATTCTCTCAACTAAACCACTGAGCATGGATAAAGAACTGTGGACACGGAGACCGATACGATATTTTACTTCAACCTCTTTCTCCATTTGCTGAATTGAAAACTCTTCCACTAATTCATCTGCATATGGAATAGAAACAGCTGAGACACGATATGCCACCTTTTGATTAGGCTGAGTAATCAAAAACTCTTCCCTAAACTGAATAAAATAATTCAGGGTTACAATCCGAGACAAGCATTCTTCCTCCTCCAATAACGCAGTTGCACTCGTCATCCCAGGAAACCAATGAGGCCAGGTATTCGGATTAATTAGCGCGTCATAAACGGTCTTTGCGTCTGAGCTAATGCGAATAGAATAAGATAGCTTGATTGGCGCAGATTCTAAAAACGAGATATCCGCCGCCTTACATTGAAATTTCATACTCTGCACAAATCCTTTTTATTGTTGTGTTTTGTGCCTGTACGCTACCAGAGTAGATCAATCGGCAGCAAACCTTCCTAACCATAAAGCACGCCCAAACAATTCAACGGACGAGAATTACAAAACATACTGTGCTACTTTAAAAGTACTTTATCTATAAAAAGTGAGAAAAATCATGCTTGATTAATTCACTTTGTTTCTTGTTTTTTTCGTTATTCTGGTGTGCTTTTATGGCGTGATCATCATTCACGATATTCCATACGAGATTGCCTACCATCGGAACCACCCCCACCAAGATGCCATTCATATATCAGGCTGGGGCAGCTTATTCACACTGCATGTCATCTGGCCTTTTTTTGTGGATTTGGGCGACGCTATACAACGAAGAAACCGGATGGGGGATCAAATCAAACAACCATCGAATAGCGAACTTAGAAGACGAAATATCGGAGTTAAAGAAAACAATTTCGTCGCTCACTTCGTCAGATAAAGGTGATCATTAATGGATATCCTAATTATTATGACCTATACAGCAATCTGCATCGCTATATCCAAGATTTTCAAAATCCCAATGAATAAGTGGACCGTTCCAACAGCGGTGTTAGGTGGTATCGCAATCGTCGCGACTCTGATGATGGTCATGAATTACAATCACCCGTACGCGAAGTACGCTAAAGAAGCATTTGTCACGGTCCCTATCGTTCCCCAAGTCTCTGGAATTGTCGAAACCGTCAACATCACCCCAAACGTTGCCGTTAAACAAGGCGACATCCTGTACACAATTGAAAACAGCGCTCAACAAATTGCCCTTAAAAAAGTCGAGGCAGCTTTAGCCGACGCTAAAAGTGGTGTCTCGCAAAAAGACGTAGCGCTAGAAAGTGCTAAAGCCGTGACACAGAAGGAAAAGGCAAATTTTGAGCGAGCAAAAAACCTACTTGCGCTTCAAAACAGACCACGAATCGGCAGGTTCCGCATCCCCTTTTTCACAACAACAAGTCGATAACCGAAAGAAATTATTTGAAGAAGCAGAAACGGCATATCGCGCAGCGCAAGCTGATGAGAAGCGCCAAGAACTGATTGCAGAGTCGAAAATAGCCGGAGAAAATACAGTTGTTGCACAGCTCATTGAAGCTCGAAACCGTGCACAACTCGACTTGGATCGCACAATCATTAGAGCGCCGTCAGATGGCACTCCAGTACAAGTAGGCATTCGCCCGGGCACATTTGCAGCAGCACTACCCTTGCGCCCGGTAATGTCTTTCATACCTCCAGAAAAAAGACGTATCGTTGCCAGATTTTGGCAAAACTCACTCCTACGCATGAAAGTTGGCTTAGAGGCGGAAGTAATATTAGATGCAGTGCCTGGTCATGTATTTAAAGGCAAGCTTGTGAATTTACAACCAGCGATGGCAGAAGGTGAATTCCAAGCAGCAGACGCACTCATTGCGGCAAACAGAATAGCGCAACATGGTTTTGCTATCGGAATTATAGAATTAGAAGAAGATCTTAATGACTATAACCTGCCTCTTGGCGTTCAAGGACAGGCCGTTGCCCTAAATTATGAACATGACTAAATGCACGTATCAGCCATTCGAAGGATTTTGCTCAGAATGCTGGGCTGGCTGAAATACGTATATCCGATTAAATAAATACCGGGGCTTCAATACGGTAAAGCGATTGAAGCCCTTTACCTCTCTATAACCGTTAATACTCTGAAGCAGGCTGTATAAAGTCACTGAACAAACCATCAACGACGTATTTCAATCGCTTCTGAGCCTCTTCATCCGACCGTTCCTGCATAAAATTCCCAACTACTCCACCAGCCCATACTGGGGTTTGTGTCGCCATATCAACCGCAACGATACGAAGGCCAATCGCAGGCTTGTCACCGAGTAATTTAAGCTGCTTCATTGCTTCGTTAGGAATTTCAGGAATATCGGTCACAACGCCAACAGTATACGCAATCCCAAGCTCACGTGATTGCGCTAATTGCGAAAAGCCAAGCTCTCGCATTTTTTTATTCACTAGGTATTCAAACTCGAGACCTCCATTAAATCCCCGAGAATCAATTTTGTGTCCGGGATCAATCACTAAAGCGGTCGACCCTATCCAACTGTACGTTTTGTAGCCCGCCAAATTTGCTCTTGGATGCTTTTCGGTTTCCAAACGTATATCTTTCACTAGCTCCTGATTCACTGCGCAGCCGCTTAATGCTAAAACCAAACACGCTATACCTAAGCTGATTAACTTATCCATACACTCTCCGCTTTATCCAAGACTTAACTTCTGGCGAACACCCATCACTAAATATTAAATTTCACAGTACGATGTATATAGTATGAAAGTCAGCAATTGCATTGTATGCATCAATTTTGATTCATGGGTCTAAAATCGTTTATGAAGAAATCAATTTACGCAGCGATGCTATGCATTCTGTTAGCAACCAATATTCTCTCAATCACTAGTGCTAAGTTTTACGACCTGTTAGCGAATGCCATGACCCATATCCCGATATCTAACCTGATGCGAGATAGTAAATCAGCGCAAGCAAAGTTGATAAAACAAGAAAATAAGAAACTTAAAACAGAGAACGTGAAGGTTAAAAAGCATCAAGCGACAATCAAAGCCAATGCAAAAAAAGCTAGAGCAATCAGCTCGCGCGCTTAAAGCCGAATAGCGAAAAATATCACCGCCAACACCGCAGTATTAGTGCCTTCATCGGTTCCAATCATCGGCATTGCAGCCAATGTCGCAATGACAAGCTCCGACGTAATAACCGGCTGTCAAACAATGAACGAACTTGACGCACTTGAGTCGCTATTAACATTAGATGAGCCAGTTAGTGAAATCGATAAACTATGCGGGATAGAACTACCCTCAACAGAACAAGTAACCAAAGAAGCCCTCGTCATGCTCAAGGAATATTCATCGAGGACGGAGCAATCATTCGATGAAACGATAGACAAACTGATGAAGTATTTATTTTCAGATAACTGAGAAATTAAAAACTAAGCATTAACGCAAATAACGAAGAGTTTTATCAGTTAAGCAACTTAGATGGAGGCATTCGACTTCAATGAAAAATGGTGGTGAGCTAGGGATTCGAACGCTGAAACTGAGGGCTTGCACAGTCATTTGTACTGATAAATCAATGACTTACAAAGCATGCGTTCCGACAAATTAAGTCAAAACACGTCAATTTTGACACCGAAACCTTCCTCTAAAAATTTAAAAACCAGAGGCTTTTGCCAAATAAAGACCGGTCAATATGTTCGAATAAAAAGACCTAATCATGCGCCAAGTAGTTGTTTATAAAAAACGATCAACAAAAGAGTGCCCCCCTTAATTAGTATATCGATGAGTGTTTCAGGGGCACTCACTGAGCAACAATTAGCCCACAAGCACCTCTTCACTGGCGCTGATGATTAATTGTTCATCACTATCAGGATAAAGCTGACAATCACAGACAGGCTCCATCAACGCCATAGCATTCTCCTCCTCAACCATCACTATATCACTATCGATGAGCTGCAAATCGGTCTCGTCCTGCTGGCTTAATTTAATGGTCGCAGATACCTCAAGTTCCCCAACCACTTGCTCAGGTAAGATAATTTTCAGATCCGCCACCTGCTCTGCATGGGCCTGTTCTATAGTCAAAACGCCGTCAACCCACTTACCATCAGAGGCTATCGCCTCCTCTGGCAAACCTTCGATTTGCAAAGTCTGGCCCGGATTAAGAGCGGCATCTTCAGTTGCATAATTCAAACCTAGCGCATCTAAACTTAGTTCTACCATATTGATTGCGGTGTTATCTGCACTGTATTCGGCCAGATTCTCAGACACATGCTGCAATGCTTGGCCAGGCTCCACCGGCTGAAAACCCTTTTCGACCAACATCACATTAACCTCATTGAGCGATAGAAGCGCCAAATCAGCATCATTCAAGGCAAACGCCTGTCGAGTATCTGCCTCGATAAGAATCCCGTCATCTGGCAGCTGGTTGCTATCAATAGACTGCAAGAACACCGCCATATTAGTCAAGTAATCACTGCTTGCGACAGCACCGTTAACCGGTTGGAAATCAGTCAGAAAAATTGCTCTGCCTTGAACATTTGCCGCTATTAACTCACCAATCACTACCGCGCCAACGCTAAACCGAATGGTATCGCGCTGATCAAAGCTAATAATACCCTCTGCGTCGGTAACACCTCTTGCACCCGAGCTAGTCTCATACTCAAGACCAACGAGGATGTCGTCAATCACTTGCGAAACTTGGGTTGTCGCTGTATCTCCAGAGGCGATATTAGTCGCGCTAACGCTAGCGCTTACCGTAACATTGACATTGGCAGCATGCTCTATAGTCATGGAGCGGCTAACACCTGCACTGACTGCGATGTCAAAATCACTGCCATCACTCACCGCCAAAGTAGTGTTGCCTTCCAACAACTCGACACCACTGGGAAAGCCTGAGAAGGTCACTGGTGATAAGCTCTCACTGCCATCATCGGTAGCCAAATCCGCCATTAGTGACAAACTCCGTGTCATCGTTACAGTGTCAGAGGTATCTTGAACAAGAGTCTCTATGTTGTTATAGATTAGATTACCGCCTCCAACAAATGTCACAGAACCCGAGGTTGTACCACTAGGAGCGAGACTTTGGACAGCGGACATGTTTAGCATCAACGTATCACCGGAGCCACCGCCGCCGTCAACAGAGACGTTCTGCGCATTCCCCCAACCTTTTACATAAATCAAGTCATTACCATTAAACGTTGACACACCGCCGGCGTTGTTTTGCGTACCCGTGATGATCACATAATCGGCATTATTACTGCCTTGAACGTTGCTATTCATCTGGATAACACCTTGATGAATAAGGTTTAAATTATCGATCTCGATGCTGCCAACTGCAGATATTTGTTCATCACCCAAGGTAAAGTTTAACGTTGGTGCTAGAGCATCTTCATCAGCTTCCACTGATATGGTCAAGGTTGTCGTCGCACTATTGCTATCGACTTGGCTGCTATCGTCTGGGTCAACATCTTCGTTGTATACCGTTATTTGCAGATCAATATCACCCTCGTAATCCGCCGCTGGCGTAATACTGAGGTCTGCAACGTCCTCTGCTGTCAACGTCCATACTCCTGTACCATTATCAGTACCTGCTGATAACGTTGCGTCCAGTGGCACACCACTGATCGTGTACCCAGTAATTGACTCAGACCCATCGTTATCCGTCAGGCTAGAAGTAATATCAAGAGCGATGGAGGCGTCGTCTACCTCAGTGATTTCCACACCATCTATTTCAAGATATGCCAACTCAGCTGCACCCGGATTGGCTATCTCAAAAATGATTTCATAACTACCAGATTCTGGCGCAGTAAAGGTCATAGTTTGCATATCCCAAGATGCAGGCGCGCTAATAACCGAACTTGAACCTATAAGAGTATTTACGCCATTTGGACCTGTATAACTCACTTTTATATAAGCATTGTTTTCAAACATGAGGTGGCCCGTCTGCAACCCAAAACTAGCCTGTTCAAAACTAATCATGTAGTCCTGATTTGCTGCTAGAGATACGGTTTGAGAGATACCCTCTTTGAAATCTTCCATGATGCCCATACCAACCCAAGTTCCTCCATTGCCAGAGACTATAGGTGTGTTGATCCAGCTACCGGAAGCGGCACCTCCTGCAGCATTATCTTCATCATTAACATCTGGTGAACCAAATTCAGTAGACCAACCAGAGAGATTCATTCCGTCAAGGAACCCATTAACTGGCGTACCTTGTAAATCTCCGTTAGTAAATAAATTTTGTCCAGTTGCAGCGCCACTTGAAACGCCGTCAGAAGCCCCCGCCACAATAGGCGTATCGGCAACCGCCTCGACGGTAACCTCTACCGAACCATTATAAACTTGACTAGCACCACTCTGTGTGAACGTTACTTCAGTCGTTAATGTAAAGTCATCGCTGGAATGTTCGACTGGCGTAAGGCTCAAACCATCAAGATCAGCGGGATCCACTGTCCAGGTGCCATCACCGTTGTTCGTACCCGCTGACAAAATCGCTCCAGTTGGCACGCCACCGATCGTGACACTGCTGATCGTTTCAGTGCTGTCAACAGCGGTTAATGGACCCAGTTCAAGATCGACCTCAGTATCCTCTAACGTGCTTACCGTTCCTGTTAATGGATTGCCATCCGCGCTCGGGTTCGTTGGATCGATTGGATCAGTCGGATCGACTGGGTCAACCGGGTTCGGGCCATCAATAACCGGATTAATTGTTACAGTCATTGACGTCGTTGCACTATTGCTATCGACTTGGCTGCTATCATCGGGATCAACATCTTCATTATGAATCGTGACCTGCAGAACGATATCGCTTAGATGGCCTATTGCTGGCGTGATCGTGAGACCGGCAAGCTCAGCAGCTGTCAACGTCCAGCTACCATCTCCATTGTCAGTGCCAGCCGATAACGTAGCATCTAACGGCACATCGCTGATGGTGTAACCGGTAACTGACTCAGAACCATCGTTATCTGCTAGGCTACCAGTGATATCCAAGGCAATAGCACTATTCTCATCACCATTTACATCACTCGCACTCACCGCAGGCGCATCAGCGACTGCTTCCAAAGTAACTTCTACCGAACCATTGTAAACTTTACTAACATCTCCCTGTGTGAACGTTACTGCAGTCGTTAATGTGAAGTCATCACTAGAATGTTCGACTGGCGTAAGACTCAAACCGTCAAGATCAGCGGGATCCACTGTCCAGGTGCCATCACCGTTGTTCGTACCTGCTGACAAAATCGCTCCAGTTGGCACGCCACCGATCGTGACACTGCTGATCGTTTCAGTGCTATCAACAGCGGTTAATGGACCCAGTTCAAGATCGACCTCAGTATCCTCTAACGTGCTTACCGTTCCTGTTAATGGATTGCCATCCGCGCTCGGGTTCGTTGGATCGATTGGATCGGTCGGATCGACTGGGTCAACCGGGTTCGGGCCATCAATAACCGGATTAATTGTTACAGTCATTGACGTCGTTGCACTATTGCTAT
>NZ_LWGF01000878.1:0-866 GCF_001635355.1 Oleiphilus sp. HI0125 | reverse complement strand
ATCGAGGCTGATACACCCGTTTGCTCAGAGACAGAGTTAATTGCGGCTGCTTTTGCTATTGCAGATAAATCGTTGTTAGAGCTGGAAAATGCGTCGTCAACGCCTGATGATGCACCAATAGCTATGCCGTTGATGACGAGATCACCTGCTGCGAGGGCAGCTACAGGCGGCGTTGAAGCGGTGCTGCCCGGCGAGGATGAAATGCCATCAGTAGGTGAAACACCTAGCTGAGTAACGTCTGTACCTTCAATACCGAAGCTTACATCTTCACCTTCATTTGCGCCGATTTGGAATGTAACATCTGTGAAGGATCCGTCTAGTAACTTGGTGCCGTTAAAGGTTGTTTGATCAGCAACACGTTCGATCTCAGTAATAAGCTGCTGAACTTCTTCATTCAAAGCTTCACGGTCTTGCTTGCTGTTCGTTGCGTTAGAGGCTTGTAGTGCCAAATCACGGATACGAAGTAGGTTGTCAGTCATCGAGCCGAGCGCGCCTTCAGCAACCTGAGCGAGTGACACTCCGTCACTGGCGTTTCTTATCGCGACTTTTAAGCCTTGGACTTGCGCGCTGAAGCGGGTAGAGATTGCAAGACCTGCTGCATCATCTTTTGCGCTGTTAATACGCAAGCCTGAAGACAAGCGTTGCAGGGCTGTTTGGTTTTCGCTCTGAGACTTATCTAGGTTTCTTTGCGCGTTGATAGACGCAAGATTGGTATTAATTATTTGTGGCATGGTCTTCCCCTTCAGCCATACGTGCGTGCAAATTCAAAAAATATTTTGGCGTTTTTGTAAAGAATCGCCGATTGATTGCTATCCAGCGAATTCTGTGCCATGTTTGATTTTTGCTTTTATTAAACTATATAAATC
>NZ_LWGF01000877.1:0-1415 GCF_001635355.1 Oleiphilus sp. HI0125 | reverse complement strand
GTGAACTAGTAGATCAAGTGGCACAAAGCTCAACAAAAGCACACAATACAACGAGCGAATTACTAACGCTAAGCACGAATTTGCAGTCACTATCTTCGACACAGCAACAACAAACCGATATGATTGCGAGCGCGGTTGAAGAATTGACAGCATCCGCAAGAGAAGTATCTCATAACGCAAATCAAGCAGCTGATGCAGCATCTCTTGCACATCAAAATTCGCAGTTATGTCGCGACTCAAGTTCAGTGACAGAAACCAACATCCTCAACTTAAACCAACAAATTGCCGAAGCTTCGCAAACCATTTTATCTCTCGATCAAGAAACCACTGAAATTGGGTCTTTGCTTGATGTGATTCGTGGTATTGCAGAACAAACAAATCTTCTTGCTCTCAATGCAGCTATTGAAGCGGCTCGAGCGGGTGAGCAAGGTCGAGGTTTCGCAGTAGTTGCGGATGAGGTCCGATCGCTAGCTATGCGCACGCAGAAATCGACAGAAGAAATTGATCGTATGATTGAACGTTTGCAGAAAGGAAGCGGCAAAGCTGTTAGTACGATTGAAGCGAGTCAATCTCTAGTCAAAACCTGTGTTGAAAACACACACCAAGGTCTTGAATTAATCGAACGAGTGGAACAAGCCATTAACAAGATCAATGACATGAACCAAGTTATTGCGGGCTCTGCCAATGAGCAAAGTACGGTCACTGCTGACATCAGTCGAAGCTTAAACGAAATAGTTACGTCGGCCTTCGAGACCAATGACCAAATATCAAACAGCAATTCGATGATCGAAGAATTGGATCTCCATGTAAAACAGTTAGAGGCAGTAAACAGTAAGTTTAAAAGTACTTAAAGTTTCGTGAGAAGATCACTAAACCATTCAAATATGATATCGCGGCTAGGTAGTTCTTATGGCGACTGTTTCGACAATATGCCGCGCTAAATGAAAGGTAGTCGCTACTTGTCTTGTATTCTGCGCTTGTCCAAGAAAACACCATGGTTTTTGGGTGAGTGATCGATCGCTTGAATGTCAATGTGTGCGTTACCGCTCACATTGAGCTTGAGGTCCTGACGAAACCTTTAAACTACCGTACTGGCATGTCGATAAAGACCGCCAATGCTAAGTAATGCAAATCTTACCCTGGTTAATTTACGCTGCTCAAAAGCTGTACATTGTAGCCTTGACCGTCAACCAAAAAACGAAGAAGAGCTATGCAATTGCAAGGGCTTACTTGCGTCAAACAAGAAGGAATGTTTAGTCTAGCATTGGCGGCCAAATACATTTCAGCATCATGGGTATAGTGTGAAGATATTGCACTTATACAACCGATGTTACGTATTATACTAGGTTGCCTACCAATTAGGCTCAGTGCTTTGTTTGAGTCTGCAGATGTCGATCTATCTGGCAACGTTCCTC
>NZ_LWGF01000876.1:0-1782 GCF_001635355.1 Oleiphilus sp. HI0125 | reverse complement strand
CATATTGCACCTGAAAAACCAGGTCTCCCGCGCTCCAAGTACGTGAAATTTGGGGAAGACCACCGGGCTGCCCAACGGCAATGAGGTCTGCCCTTTTTCCTGAAGCAATTTCACCACGGTCTTCCAGCCTTGCCGCCTTGGCCGGATTGTAAGTCACTAGTTTAATTGCCTCCGCTAATGACATGTCGACTAGTTTAGGAATCTCAAACACAGCCACAATCAAAGCCGCAGGAGAATAGTCTGCACACAGACAGTCAGCCACGCCATGCTCTATGGCTTCGATCGCTTTCATTGAACCTGACTGACTCTTTCCTCGCAAAATATTAGGAGCGCCAAAGACGGTTGCCATATTAGCTGATTTAGCAGCTTTGGCCGCTTCCAAGTTAATCGGAAATTCTGAGATATCTGCGCCAATTTCTCTCATCGTCGCTACTCGTTCAACTGATTCATCATCATGACTAGCCACTGAAATATTACGTTGATGAGCAAGCGTACTGAGCTCTTTCATACGTTCAAACGCTCCAGCAGCCGAGCTTACCTTGCGTTCAACAATATCATCAATTTCGGCTTCAGTTTTCTTATACGTGCGACTCAAATAATTCTTGTAAGCTGCCATGTCCTTGAACTGCCCCTGACCTGGCGTATGATCCATCATTGAAATCATGTGCATCGCATCCTCCTCAAGCAATTTCTTGAGAATTGGCACACCGGTTTCGTCTGTAATTTCATATCGGCAGTGAACACGATTATCCACCAAAGCATGTGGTTGCCATTCATGCACAGCGCGCGCAACATTTGCAGCAAAGTCATTGTTTCGCACGCCAAGTTCTTCATGCGCAAAAGACAAGGCATGATAAACAGTCGTGATCCCGGCAGCCGCATTGCGTTTATCTGCCTGAGCACAGGCAAAATCTAGAGGAAAGTGAACATTCGGGCGCGGTTCAACTTCTTTTTCCAGAGCGTCGCAATGAATGTCTATCATGCCAGGCATCAAGAGATCTCCCTGTAAATCGATCACTTGCTCCACAGAGACTTCATCAGGATTAATCGAGTGAATAAAACCGTCTTCAATCAGCAAAGAGGCATCGTTTAATATTTCGTCGCGTAGTACGATTGAAGCGTTCGTAAGCAGTGTCTTCATGCGTGAGTCATCTCTAGTAATTGGTCTACGGATTTAGGAATTTGAAGTTCAACGACGTGCTCCGCCATTTTTTCAACCAGTGCTGGATCATGAAAAATAGCCAGCATGGCGACGCCTTGCTCTTTCAACTTCNGCAATTCACCCAGCACCACGTCGGTCGTAATGGGATCTAGACTGGAGGTAGGTTCATCAAGCAGCAGCAATCTGGGCTTGGCTACCAAGCTTCGTGCTAGATTGACTCGCTGTTTCTCGCCACCGGAAAAGTTTGCCGGAGATAAACTCCATAACCGTTCAGGTAAATTCAAACGTGCCAGCATATCGCGAGCACTATCCAGCGCTTCGTGCATGCTTGCACCACGTTTCAAAAGAGATTGAGCGACAATAAACTCGCTAGGTTTGCGCGGTAATATGTGAAGAAACTGCGTGACAAAACTAATCTCATCCTGCCTTAGCTGTAGTATCTGGTGCTCATTGGCTTTCGCTAAATCGATCTTATGACCCTTCGCTGTTTGATAGAGTATTCGCCCATAGGTAGGTAAATAGGTTCGATAAATTCCCTTGAGTACACTTGATTTACCTGAACCAGTCGGACCGATAAGCGCAGTAAGCTTCCCTTTATAAACAGAAAGCTCTACATTTTG
>NZ_LWGF01000875.1:0-1015 GCF_001635355.1 Oleiphilus sp. HI0125 | reverse complement strand
CAGGATATTGAATCAGTAGTTCGCGAAAATGCGGGTGAAGACTTAGTCGATTTGAACGTGTTTGATGTATATGTTGGCGACAACCTAGGTGATGGTTTGAAGAGCATCGCGATGGGGATGAGTTGGCAGCGTGTGGATCGTACGTTGAATGACGAAGAGATAACTCAATCGTTTGACAAGGTTGTCACTGCACTTTCTGCGAGGTTTGATGCAAAAATAAGGAGTTAGAGCATGGGAGCTTTGACCAAAGCAGATATGGCGGAAAGCCTATATGAGGAAGTTGGTTTGAATAAGCGCGAATCCAAAGAGATGGTTGAAGCGTTTTTTGAAGAGATTTGTGATGCCTTGGCCCACAATGAACAAGTCAAACTTTCTGGTTTTGGTAACTTCGATCTACGCGATAAGAAACAGCGCCCGGGCAGAAATCCCAAAACGGGGGAAGAGATTCCCATTTCTGCTCGTCGTGTGGTAACGTTTAGACCCGGTCAAAAATTAAAAGCAAAAGTAGAAGAATATGCTGGAACCCAGTCATAATCACGAATTGCCGGTTATTCCCGGAAAGCGTTACTTCACAATTGGTGAAGTAAGTGAACTATGTGGCGTCAAAGCCCACGTACTTAGATATTGGGAGCAAGAATTCCCTCAGCTATCGCCTGTTAAACGTCGCGGAAACCGACGTTATTATCAGCGCCAAGATGTCTTGATGATCCGACAGATTAGAAGTCTGTTGTATGATGAAGGTTATACCATTGGCGGAGCGAAGCAGAAGTTGGCGAGTGATTCGGATGGTTCTGATAACGAAAAACCAAATCAGCTAATCAAAGAAATGATTGCTGAGTTGGAAGAAGTATTGGAAGTTCTAAACGCTTAAATTTTCGCGCCTCTTACAACATTATAAAAGCACGCTTCGGCGTGCTTTTTTGTGTATCAGGTTTATTTCTTTTTGGGCCTAAGTTATTATTGCGCCGTCTCACAAACGCTCGTTTGTAGTCTCTTCGGGATGTAGCGCAGCCTG
>NZ_LWGF01000874.1:0-1293 GCF_001635355.1 Oleiphilus sp. HI0125 | reverse complement strand
AACGTCCATACTAAGCTCCAAATTGTGTGTATGCGTCAGTGACTGTAGTACGTAAAACTATGCTGCGTGCATATTTTTGTCATTGATTGAAAGCAATTGTTGCCCTCGTTTTTCTAGAAAAAGAAGGAGGCAGCGGCTGTCGCCAGTACGCTGCACCATACGATACAAACGAGTGTCGCGATGAGTCGTCGTGATGGCTGATTAGTTGGATTGATGACAAATTTGATGCCGAAGCCTAAAGGCAGTAAAAGCAATGCAAACAGTATGCTTTTAATCAGCATGGGCTGCTCTGTTGTATCGAAAAAGAAAAGAGCAACTAGGCAAACAAGCCCTATGAGCTGTATGGCGCGATCTTTTGGTGTTTGTTTCGCTTGTTTCATAGATGCATTTTACCCAAGTTTTGTAAGTTTATGGATGCGCAATTGGTTCAATTTTAGTTGATCTGATTTAAGCAGAAAGCGGAGCAGTATAAAGTAAATATCTAGATCAAAATGCGCCTTATTCTCTGCATTATTTTCGTGTTGATGAGCTTGAATTTCTGTCCCAATATGCGCGTTTAAGGGAACATAACCACGCTCTCTTAATTCTTCTTCTGATTCAATTTTGCCTAGATATTGCCATTGATCGATTAAGTGAAAGTGTTTGATTTCGTCATCATTTACGTCGTTTTCTTCCACGAGTATCGGCGTATCAAATGGCCATAAAACAAGTTGATGTTTATTCATCGCTACATCGATACGAGCATTATAGTCTTCGGCAGATTCAATTCCTTCGCATGCACCAAAGCAGCGATGTAATTGGCGTCTAAAACAGGGAGTGTTATCGAGCGGATTGCCCTCTAAACCAAGCAACTTGTAACAAAGAAAATAGTGATCTGCGAGTTTCTCTAATTGCTTGCTAGCCTGACGAGCGCTCCGGAATAGTCCCGCACTCTCACCTGGTTTTTGTTTACTGTTTATTTGTTGGGTGAGGACGGTTTTATAACCCTTTGAATTTTGTTCAATTTGAAAGCTATAAAGTTTTCTAGTACGTCGAAGCCTTCTGTTATAGAGCGGCGATAATGCTTTTATCTCATTGCTCTCGAGAATTTGTGCGCCGAAATCACTCGGTGTTCGCTTGAAATCGATATGCGCAACCTTAGTGCTCATAAGGAGTTCTTTGCTACTTCGATAATCATTGCTGAAATGACTCATGACACGAGCGCGTATGTTGACACTCTTACCAACGTACAAGAGAGAGCCTTCTTCGCTATAAAAGTAATAAACCCCCGCGGCTTTCGGAAGGGCTTTAATT
>NZ_LWGF01000873.1:0-878 GCF_001635355.1 Oleiphilus sp. HI0125 | reverse complement strand
GAATGGTTTAGTTACAAACTCTCAAGCTGCTATTGATTCAGGTTTGTTTGATGGTGGCTACTACGATGTTGATACTGGTCCAACCGGAGGAACAACACCTGTAAACGATAAAATAATTTATGGTGCTGGCGGCGTTGATCTTACGCTCATGAAATCTATCCGTGTTGATGTGGCTGACAACTCAACCGCTGCGCAACTTCACCGAAAGTCGTTCCGTGTGATAGAGGCAAAAAGCGGTGCGACAGGCAATATCGTCATGCAGGGTCAAACCATTGAGAATGATGTGGTCTTGGAGGAAGGACCAAATGTTCCGGTATTGATAGACTTCTTTATTGCTGACGACAACACCAATGGCAAATCCGATCTAACCATCTACGCCGAAGAGCAGCTGCCGGTTAGTTTGAAAAAGCACCCTGGTGCTAGAGCGCATAGGAATCGACAATCGGTGACGAATTTATTACCAACAGTCGCGACGCAACCAACACCTCCACCTAGCACGCCGGGTAACCCTCAACCGCCCGTGCAAACGCCTGCCCAGCAGCAAGCTCAGCAAAATGTCTTTAACGCGGTTCAAACAACGACAAACTCTCAAGCTGCTCCAAGTTTCTCTAGTATTCACCCTGAGCCAATTTCATCGCAGATGACGGTGCAAATTGAGCAAGCCGACAATATGCTGAATACGGTATTGGGCGTGAATACGCTTGCGCGCGACACCGAGGTAGATCTTCAGAGCTATGGTTCATTTTTCTTCGGAAGCAGTTACTCACACCCTAGTGGTGTTTGGGCCAATATTAATTACATCGATGGCAAGGTTGATGGGCAGGGCGACTTAGGTAATTTTGATTACTACCTAACAAGCTATACCTTTGGGAATAGTT
>NZ_LWGF01000872.1:0-1064 GCF_001635355.1 Oleiphilus sp. HI0125 | reverse complement strand
AAAAAATTCCCGAGACAGAGAAAGTACGAGCGGCTCTCTCCGAGATAAAAGAATATTGGCAATGGCGTAAAGTAGCTGAGCAGCTCATTCAGCTTCCAAAGCCTCGTTATGTTCAAGATGCTTACGCTTGGCAACGGTCTTTACACGAGTTTCTAGCGCAGAGCCCAATGGCTTGGTTGGAATGGGCTGAAAAGGCCGAGCAATTTGGCTCACAGCACGTTGCCACGGCTTTGGATAAAGCCTTGGTCCAATTTCCAAACAATGATCTTCTGGCCCGACGTGCAATTCAAACAGCAGTCCAAAACGAAGACGATAGTACTTTGTCCCGTTTAGCCGTCTCTCAAGCTTGTACTTTTGTGGATATGTTGTCTGAAGGTGCGTTGGAAGCATTGCAGACGATTGATGCAACTCTTTACCTTATGATTTATCGTCAGATTGATCAGATTAATCCGCACGATGATCCTGAAGAACGTCAGTATCGAGCACTAAGTAAATTAAGCGCTTTCATGCAAGAGTATTACGTAAAAGAGTTAGTTGGTTTTTTAGCGCAAGATGAACGCTTATTGTTGGATCAACGTTTGCGATTACTAAAGCTCATTGATGCGAATGGCGATCATGTCGAAGCGAAAAAAATTCGTGAGAACATGGTGCCATTTCTTCTTAATAAACAACAAAATCGTAGTGACGATATTGCAGCTGAGCAGCTTGTTTTGCTGCGGGAAAACTACAAAGCGCTCAAATTGCCTCAATCGGCGTTTGATCTGTTTATGTCATCGATTAATAACTTAATTGTGGTGCGCAATAATTTTGCATCCTTGGTGGATAAGTACCAGGTCAGCTTGGCGCAGAAATAAGGCGTGACAAGCAACCCATCTAATCGCCATAATCTCCTCCGTTCAGCCCGTAGCGGCTCAATCCTTTTAGTACAGGAATTCTCATGTCTGAAGAACTAGAAATGAATATGGATGTCGCGAATCTTTATCGCGAAGAAATTTATACAGATCAGAAGATCGGCACCATTCGTGTTATGACGCCTGTGACGGCAAGTGGTGAACGTGACGATG
>NZ_LWGF01000871.1:0-2067 GCF_001635355.1 Oleiphilus sp. HI0125 | reverse complement strand
GATCAGATTAATGTGCAACTATTTGGCTGGAATGCCTAAGAAAATTAAACAGAATAAACGGCTCAGATTTCTCTATCGGCCATTTTATCTAAGGTCGCTAAGCGCTTGCGCTCATTCACATCAAACATAGATGCTTGCAAGGCCTGAATTTCTAATTGCTTATCAGAATCTGACAAACCATTGGTATTCAACACTAATTCCCTTTTTTGCCGATACTCAGCAAAACGTGCATCCCAAGCAGATTGCTTTTGATCTGCTTCAGCAAATCGTTGAACAGTTTTCTCGTCATATACTCTACGACGCAGTTCATGGAGCTCTTGTGCTGTAGCTCCGGCTTCCTTAACAGCTTGTATTCTTTTCCTGTCACGATCGAGCTGCTTTAGATTCTGTTCTTGCTCGGGCAAGAGGCCTTCAAGATCAACCAAACTTCCTGACCCAACGCTATCCTCTCTCGCATCTCGTTTACGCTGTAGTACCGCGGCAGTGTATGCGTCTAGCGCATCTTCTTCAGCAAAAAACGCCTCGTAAACATCTGCGCTTAAGCTATTCATTCGTGCATCACGACGGTATTCAAATAGGGTTAAGTAGTCATGTCCAGACGGGGCAACAAGATTGTTGCCAGCGACAATCCCCTTTAAATCAATTAGAGCCTCTTTATACAAAATATACTCAGCCAAAACACCAATCGCCTGAGAGCGTGCTGGCTCTTCGAGGTGTCTAGTAAAATACTCTTCGATGCGCCCGATAATAGTTTCGATTGGCTCTTCACCAAGCGCTGCTAAAAAGTAATCGATCATAGATTTTAAAGAAGGCGTGACGACTAAGTCTCCGTAATCCGTCAGCGCAAAATAACCGGGTATGCTTGTGCCACGTAAGGAATTTGCTAAAGGTCCGTAAGCTGACGAATATGTGTCGCCCTGCTCATTCGGATAAATTTCATGGATTTCTGTAGATTCATTCAAGGGAGTTTGAATATTATTGCACTTCTCAGCGAGATACGCATTAGAGTTTGGCGTATCTTCAAGCTGAGATCCAAGATCCGAAGACTGCTTGTCTGACATAAGGAATGTCGCACCAAGTAGCACTCCTACACTCGCGAAACCAGCACTCATCGCTAGCCTTTTTTTCATGTCCAAATGACCTTTAGCGACTCAAATTAATCAATTAGTGTTTCGTTTAATTCGAATTTGGGCGAAGCACTTCGTTCTTGGTCAGGCAATATAACGTGAAGCTGCTTTGTTTGACCAAAAATCTGCGACGGATTCATTCCTAACATCGACCGAAAACTTTTGTTGAAGTGAGAAGAATCAGTAAAGCCCGCTTCAGCCGCAGCATCGGTCAATGTCATCCCTGCCCCTACATTTTCCGTGGTCTTATACAAAAGGCACCAAAGTTTATAGCGCCTAATGGGTATGCCCGTCTGCTTTTTAAAAAGTTCCATCAACCTCGATTGAGATAAGTTTGCAACATTAGCGAGATCAGAGAGGGATAGGTTTTCACTTATAGTTGACTGAATATGTTTGATAACATTCTTAATTCGTTTATCAAGCCAATAATTATGCTCAACACCAATAATTTCGTTGGTTCGCAAAATGAGCGATAGGGAATGAAGAATTTCCTGAGAATCAAAGGGCGCGGAACTCAACTCTAGAAAACGATTGATATAAGTATCTTCGCTCTCAGCGTCATAAAACGCGGTACCTTCGTTAGCATTCATCAAACTAGAAAGTAATCGATAGTCTTTTCCCAATGGATCTAAACTGCAATTTGCAAAAAGCTCACCCTGCGTATCGATAATGACTGGCATACCCGCTAGAAGAAGCAAGGTTCTGCACTCGATTGGCTGAGTCGTCTCACTGGTAATAAACCGAATGGGTTTATGCAAACCAAACATCAGTGTCCCAGAGCCAGTAGAGATATCTAGCGGATCAGTAAGTAGACCGATAAAGAGAGTACGTTGTTCCCACAAATAAAGTAGCGGACTTGCGCTCGTCGATTCCATGCCAAAGTTCTTCCTTCATTTTGCTTATTTTTATAGGATCGCAAACAGCACCGACCAATATAGAG
>NZ_LWGF01000870.1:0-1500 GCF_001635355.1 Oleiphilus sp. HI0125 | reverse complement strand
ATTGCATCGAAGTTTTCAATCGAACAAATGATGATGCAGTTGTCCTTCTTATCGCGGACAACTTCCATCTCGTATTCTTTCCAACCGATCAAAGACTCATCAATGAGAAGCTCATTTGTTGGCGACATATCCAAGCCGCGAGCACAGATTTCTTCAAACTCTTCGCGGTTATATGCGATACCGCCTCCGCTACCACCCATGGTAAACGAAGGACGAATAATACATGGAAAGCCTAGCTCGTCGATCAGGCCAACCGCTTCTTCCATACTGTGTGCGATACCAGAACGCGGCGTTTCAAGACCAATCGCTTTCATTGCCTTATCAAAACGATCACGATCTTCTGCTTTATCGATCGTATCAGCGTTAGCACCGATCATCTCAACACCAAACTTGTCAAGCACACCCTCGCGCTCAAGATCTAAAGCACAGTTTAGCGCTGTTTGACCACCCATGGTTGGGAGTAATGCGTCTGGGCGCTCTTGCTCAATAATACGTGCAACCGTTTCCCAAGTAATTGGCTCAATATAAGTTGCATCCGCCATCGCCGGATCAGTCATGATAGTCGCAGGATTGGAATTAACGAGGATCACTCGATAACCTTCTTCGCGAAGTGCCTTACAGGCTTGTGCGCCTGAGTAATCAAATTCACACGCCTGACCGATGACGATCGGGCCCGCTCCAATAATAAGAATACTCTTTATGTCGGTACGCTTTGGCATCTAATTTCGTTCCACTTTTACTATTTGTCTTCGAAAGCGGCTCCCCTAGGAGCCGCTCGATAATTCATATTTTGTTTATTTTGCAGCTTTACGCATTTCAGCAATAAATTGGTCAAATAATGGCGCTACATCATGCGGCCCTGGGCTTGCTTCTGGGTGACCCTGAAAACTATAAGCCGGAGTATCTGTGCGCTTGATACCCTGCAAACTTCCATCAAACAAAGATTTATGTGTTGCTTCGATGTTACTAGGCAACGACTCTTCGTCCACCGCAAAACCATGGTTCTGACTCGTAATCATCACTTCGCCCGTCGCCAAATCTTGAACAGGGTGGTTCGCACCGTGATGACCAAACTTCATCTTGACCGTTTTTGCGCCGCTCGCTAGTGCTAACAACTGATGACCAAGACAAATACCAAACACTGGCTTTTTAGTCTCTAGAATTTCTTGAATCGCAGAAATTGCATAGCCACATGGCTCTGGGTCACCAGGACCATTAGAGAGGAACACCCCATCAGGGTTCAAAGCAAGCACTTCACTTGCAGGAGTTTGTGCTGGAACCACAGTCAATTTACAACCGCGTTCAGCAAGCATACGCAGAATATTGCGCTTCACACCAAAGTCGTAAGCAACTACGTGGAACTCAGAATCTTTTGCTTGCGCATAACCAGAGCTCAAGTCCCATTCTGCTTCAGTCCATTCATAGACTTCTTGATGCGTCACTTCTTTTGCCAAATCCATTCCCTTAAGACCAGGGAATGCTTTTGCTTTTTCTAATGCC
>NZ_LWGF01000869.1:0-1048 GCF_001635355.1 Oleiphilus sp. HI0125 | reverse complement strand
TTGTAGAAGTACCGAGTGATCGCCTTTCACGCTTTGTTCAATTACCCCCTCAGCCTGGGCGCAAAACGAAAGTATTTGCAGTATTAGAGGATATTATTCTCTACAACCTACCTGATGTATTTCGTGGTGTTATTGATATCAAACAAGCCGAGGCCTACGTTTTTAAACTGACTAGGGACGCTGAGCTTGAGTTAGACGAGACCATCAACCAGAGCCTGGTTGATCGCATGGCGAAATCAGTCAAAAAGCGCTCATCGGGTGAGCCAGAGCGGCTTGTTTACGAAGAGAGCATGCCAGAAGATATGCTGTCTTTACTGACTAAGCGCATTGGTCTGGGGCGTTACGACAGTCTGATGCCGGGCGGTCGTTATCATAACTCGAAGGACTTTATTGGGTTTCCGAGCGTTGGTCCAAATTATATTGATGCCAAGCCAATGGATACTGTTACCCATCCGGCTTTAGCTGATTTCAAAGGCAACTTGTTCGATTTGATTCGTCAAAAAGATGTCTTGCTTTACTACCCTTATCATTCGTTTGATACCGTAATTGATCTTCTGAAAACGGCCGCGATAGATCCGGCGGTTACAGAGATTAAGATATGTTTGTATCGTGCAGCCGAGCATTCGCGCATCGTTGACGCCTTGTTGTCAGCAAGACGTAATTTGAAGAACGTAACGGTTGTTGTTGAGTTGCAGGCGCGTTTTGATGAGGCCAATAACATTGCGTGGGCAAATCAGCTAACAGATGGCGGCGTGAACGTAATATTTGGCGTGCCCGGCTTAAAGGTGCATACCAAGCTAATTGCCATAACGCGTAAAGAAGATGGTAAACCGCGTATTTATACGCACATTGGTTCGGGAAACTTTAACGAGAAAACCGCCAAGATTTATACCGATTTTAGTTTGCTCACACGCAATAAAGAGATCGGCAAAGACGTTGCCAATGTGTTTGATTTTATCAACTACACCTATCGCCGCCACGCCTATAAACACTTAATGGTGTCACCACTTACACAGCGTTCAGGCTTAGTGGGCATGATCGAAAATGA